>JAQVLS010000127.1 GCA_028704035.1 Desulfotomaculaceae bacterium
CTTCCGATCTCTCTTCCGCACCTGATAAGGGCAGTGCCAGCGGCTTGCCCCGCCCTTCTGCGCTGATCACGGAGGGCAGGCTGAGACAGCAGCCGCTGAGCCCGTATACCCCTTCAAGCAGCCCGCTGACACTGAGAATGCTGTTCTCATCTCTTAAAATGCTCTCGCAGATGCGCTTTATAGCCAGGCTGACCGCGTAATAAGACGCTCCCTTTCTGGAAATGATTTCGTATGCCGCGTTTCTTACCTGGCTGTCCACCTCCCGGCGGTTTACCGGTGGAATACCGGTCAGCTCGCAGTAACTGTCAATGCCGGTGCCGGCAATATTGGCCAGGCTCCAAAGCAGCACCTCACTGTCGCCGTGCTCCCCCACCACATAGGCGTGGACATTCCGCGGCGCTACGCCGCAGTGGGAGCTCAGACAGTGCCGGAAACGGGAACTGTCCAGGACGGTCCCCGAGCTGAACACTCTCTCCGGGGGAAGGCCTGATATTTTCAACGCGGCGTATGTCAGCACGTCGACCGGGTTGCTCACAATGAGCAAGATGCTGTCTCCGCCCCCTAAAAGCCTGGGCAGGCTTTCCTTTAAAATGCTATAGTTCTTCAGCAGCAGGTCCATTCTTGTCTCACCCGGTTTTTGATTTGTCCCGGCTGCAAAAATGATGATCGAAGCGTCGCGGCAGTCCTCGAAGTCACAGGCATAAATCCTGATTGGTTTGATAAAAGCCGCTGCGTGCGCCAGGTCCATGGCCTCCCCCTCGGCTTTGGCCTTGTTGATGTCAACAAGCGCCAGTTCCGACGCCATCCCGCTTACAGCCAGCGCGTAAGCAGTGGAAGACCCCACCGCACCTACTCCCACCACCGCTATTTTCCGTTCGTTAGTTTTCAGCAATTTTCAAATCCCCCTGTAATTTATCCGTAAATAAACGCAGGAGTATTGTTCCCCTTTCCTTCTTATCTCATTTGTTTTATATCTTGACAGCTAAAACAAGGCGTGGATATACTATTGCCAGCTACAAGGTTTTTTGTCTGCTGACTAAAAATTAAGTTTTCACCGGGGGGGGTTAACATGAAAAAACTTGGTTTAAAAGGAAGGTCATGGTTAAAGGGGTTCCACATCTTTTTTGCCTGCGCCTGGGTCGGCGCCGGTATTTCGATGCTGCTGCTGTCGCTCTTGAACGGGCATATCCAAAACGGGGATGAGCTTTACGCGATTAACGCTTCGATCCAACAGTTGGATTATTATATTATTATACCGGCGGCTTTGGGCTCACTCACAACAGGTTTATTAATCTCCCTGTACACCAACTGGGGTTTTTTCAAGTTTAACTGGGTGATCTTTAAATGGGTCGCCACAGTGGCCCAAATCATATTCGGCACCTTCTGGCTCGGGCCCTGGACAGACGGCGCCACGGCCATCGCAGACCTGGAAAGAGGTCTGGCCCTGCAAAATACCACGTATTTATTCGACAAGCAGATGAGCGCCCTCTTTGGCAGTATCCAGGTGCTGCTGCTGATTGCCCAGGTGTTAATATCCGCTTACAAGCCCTGGGGTAAAAGAGGGGCTCAGGGTTAAACTTAAAGCCCCGGCTGCTTCGGGTTATATCTGCCGGCGTGAAAGGGCTTAAAACCCTGCGCCGGCAGGTTGTCTTTCCACATAATTATCGCGTCCTCATTGGTTTCGGCATAATAACGCTTCCTTACTCCTCTTTCCTTGAAACCCAGAACATGATAAAGTCTCCTGGCGGTTTTGTTTGCCGGGCGGACCTCCAGGGTCATACTGTGAGCGCCTCTGAGCACGGCCTGCCGGATAATCTCCAGCATTAACGCCTTGCCAATGTTCTTCCCGCGCAAATCAGGCCTGACAGCCACATTAGTGATATGCGCCTCATCAAGAATGAGCCACATCCCGCCGTAACCAATCACTGCGCCGTCATCCATGGCGACAATATAAAGGGCGAAGTCATTTTGCAGAATTTCGCCCATAAAAGAATCTCTGGACCACGGTGTCGGAAAAGAAACTTTCTCAATCTGCAAGACCTGGTCCAGGTGTTCTACGATCATTTTTTCAAAAGTAACAGCCATTGTTTCAGCTCCCTGGGCTATGTTTTTTAAGCCAGATCACTTCTGCTTCCGAAGGCCTGATGTATTCCGGGCGCAGGTCTGCCGGCGTCATGCCCCTGCCCTCTTGAAAAGCGGCCAGGCCCAGTTCCGCCACCGCAGCGCCCCGGGGGAAATTTGACATGGCGGGAGCAAACCGGGCTAAATCACCTAGACCGGCTTTAAACACGTCCGCGTAGTGGGAAACGCCATCCCCGGCGAAGATTACCGGACCGTCTAATTTCAACAGGATATCCACCAGTTTTTCGGGATGCACGGCCATAGGGCCGGCCAGGCAGGTCAGCACATCTTTATGATCATATACAGAGGTATATACCTCGTTTTTGCGCGCATTTAAAACCGGGCAGATAAAAGAGCCGCACCCGGCCAGCGGGTAGGCCAGGGAGGCCAGAGTAGATATACCCGCCACCTGCAGGCCCAGCACTTGCGCCAGGGATTTGGCCGTAATCATGCCGATGCGCAGGCCGGTAAACGAACCGGGCCCGCCTGACACTGCAATCCCACTAAGGCCATGCTTGCCCACCCCTGACTCTTCCAGCGCGGACTTAATCATGGGCAACAGGTTGACGGAATGAGTCCGCTGGTTGAAAACCATCCGCTCGGCCAGAATGACTCCTTTGCCGGCGACCGCCACAGCGGCAACCGGTGTGGCCGACTCAATCCCCAGGACAAACAACGGCCATCAGCTCCTTTATTAATAGCTGGAATTTTTCGCCCCTGGGCAAAAGGGTAATCTGCCTGAGGTCTTCTCCCTCTCCTGCCGTCCTGTCGATAGATATGTCCAGCCTGTCTTCCGGCAGCAACTCGCCTATCTTTTCAGCCCATTCGACTAGGGTGACGCCGCCGTCATAAAAGTATTCCTCGTAGCCGAGGTCCTCCATCTCCGCGATAGAATCCAGTCGATATACATCCATATGAAAAAAAGGCAGCCTGCTCCTATCGTAATATTCATTGATTAAGGTAAAGGTGGGACTGGTCACAGTGTCTTCTATGCCCAGGCCGCGTGCTACTCCCTGGGCAAAACAAGTCTTGCCGGCGCCGAGCCCGCCGTAAAGGCAGATTAAGGCGCCCACACCTAATAAAGAACCCAGTTTTTCACCCAGCATACCGGTTTCTGCTGCAGATGAAGTTTTAATTACAACCAAATAGTCTCACCCCGTTTGTATTATAACCCTTTTCCGGCCGGAGATAAAACCGGCAGCAGCAGTATTTTAGCAAAGTATAGATACAGGGTAATTAGATCAATTTATTGAAAACCCACAGCTTCAGGTCCCTTACCATTATATTCATTGACGAATTTAATTAAAAGTTCCTTAATATCATTAACATCGAACGGCTTGTCAATATAGCGCCAGGCGCCTTTTTTCAGCGCGTCGGAAACAGTCTGTTCTGAACCGTAAGCGGTCATAATGATTACCTGAGTTTGAGGATTGGTCTTCTTTATTCTTCCCAGCGCCTCAAGGCCCCCTGTCAAAGGCATGCGCACGTCCATAAAAACCAGGTCGGGGCATATTGATCGCGCTTTTTCAATGGCTTCCAGCCCGTTTTCCGCCAGATAAGTCGCGTGTCCGCACTCCCTAACCAGAATATCCAGCAGGAAACGTACCCCTGGCTGGTCATCTACAATCAATACTTTTAGTTTTTTCCGTTTCATTCCGACACCTCTCAGCATATTACAACATAATGGTATATTAGTATAAGTTAGCCAGATGTTGTATTCGACCTGTATATACAAATACCTTTTTATTTTTTTGCAAAACCATAAATATCTCTTTTTTTTACATGTCTCTTGATTTTACGGCAAAGCCTTTTCCCCGTTAATGAATACCTGTATCACACGAGAAGAAATATCCAGCGGATGACGGTCTAATATAACAATGTCGGCGTCTTTGCCCGGCTCTATACTGCCCAGCCGATTTGCCAACCCCAGAATTTTAGCCGCGTTAATAGTAATACACTTGAGAGCATTCTCTTCGGACAAACCTCCCTTGACAGCCAGCGCGGCCGATGCGGCCAGGTACTGGATCGGGACGACAGGGTGGTCTGTCATAATGGCAAACAAGACTCCGCTATCGGCCAGCACCCTGGCTGTGGTCAGGGTCAGTCCCTGCATTTCCACCTTGGCCCTGTTGGTAATTACCGGACCGATCACCGCCGGTATTTTTTTCTCAGCCAATTTTTGCGCTACCAGATGTCCCTCCGTGCAGTGTTCAATGACCAGATCTATGGCAAATTCGCCGGCAATCCGCACCGCCGTCATAATATCGTCCGCGCGGTGCGCATGCACCCGCAGAGGCACTTCCCTTCTCAAGACCCTTCCCAGCGATTCCATCTTCAGGTCTCTTTCCGGCGATTCTTTTTTCAGGTACTCCAGGCCCTGGACCAGCGCTTCTCTAATCATGCCGGCTGAGGCCATACGCGTGGCGGGGGATTTTTTTTCCTTGCCGTAACTGCGTTTTGGATTTTCACCGAGCGCCGCTTTCAAACCGACCGGATGCCGTACGATCATATCGTCAATGACTGTTCCCCAGGTTTTCACAGCCACCATTTCACCGCCGATAATATTGGCGCTGCCCGGCCCTGTCACCACGGTGGTAACACCGCCCGCCACAGCGTCGCGGAATCCCAGGTCCATCGGGTTTACTGCGTCTAGCGCCCGCAGATGCGGCGTTACCGGGCCGGTCATTTCGTTGCTGTCGTCTCCTTCTTCCCGGTAAATTTCTTCCACAATCCCCACATGGCTGTGACAATCAATCATACCCGGCATGACAATCATCCCGGCCGCGTCAAATATTTCGGCGCCGGAAGGCGCCAGGACGCCCGCGTGTACCCCGGCAATTTTACCCCTGTCGATTAGCACTGTCCCCTTTTCTATCGGGCGCCCCGCCATAGTTAAAATTTTACCACCGGTAATGGCAAGCATATAGTTCTTCCTCCCTGCGCATTGGTTTTTTTATTGAAAAATTTGCTGCTTAGTATGACCACGCTCTGCGGCGCTACTATATAAAAACGTCCAGGCAGCGGCGCCGCATCTTCATTCGTCAGCAGGTCCTGTCCGTACGGCCGGGAAGTATCTAAAATCATGTGATAAACAGCGCCGGGCCGGG
>JAQVLS010000128.1 GCA_028704035.1 Desulfotomaculaceae bacterium
AAGGGTAATTTGGGACGACTAAAGATCGTACTGGCCCTCTCCCGCCGGGCGCCGCTTCTTTTAATGGATGAACCCCTGGCCGGACTGGATCCCCTGGCCCGGGAAGCGATCATCAAATCCTTGATCTCCTACCTGGACCTGCAGGAACAAACGGTTTTGCTCTCAACGCACGAGGTGTCCGAAGTCGAGCCTGTACTGGACATGGTCATGTCTCTGCATAATGGTAGCATAAAGGGATTTGAGGAAGTAGAAAACATCCGTGAAAAACACGGCCTGAGCCTTTTGGACTGGATGAAAGAATGCCTTTGACATGGATGATATATCTGAATAACCGGGCCGTTTATGGCCTGCGGTTATCATGTCAAAGGTTGGAGAAAGGAGAGTATGTGGGCTAACTGTAATATTCAATTCATGAAAAATATGTCACAATTTCAATCTACAATATCAAATACCGGGTTTTTGCTGACGGCTGACCCGAGAATTACATTTCTAATTCTCCCGCCTAAAAGCGTTTTCGCCAGTCTGTACGCTTCGTCCCGGCTTCGCAGACAGTCCACTTTATTAATAAAAGGCACAATCCTGGCGCCGGGCGGGCATGAGCGCAAAACACCCCCGGGATGGATCATCAGTCCGGCAATATTCTCCGCATTCAGCACCGCCCCCGGTTTCAGTCCAGCCATCCTGGAGAGCGTCTCCGGGCGGTGGACGACACTTTCATCCAGAGCCTTGCCAATGACATCCGCCCCGATGACCACAACCAGCACTGTCGTGGAACGCGGCACAACCGGCTCATAATCAAGGTAACCTTTCAGGGAACGTCCCCTGGAGCCGTCCGCTTCTATCAAAACAAAATCTGCAAAACCGTTATTTTCATTAATCAACTCATCCAGGCTCTCCGCGCTGAAACCTTTCACCTTGTTATCCGGCAGCAAGTGCAACCCCAGCACCGGCCTGACCCCGGATTGAAGAATGTTTTGCAGTGTTTTTTTAACCAGCCTTATATCTGAAAGCAGGATGGCAGGATATTCGTCAGTCGACGGCAGGTATATTTTAGTCGTTGTTGTCATAATTACCCGGCGGCTGTCAGGTATTTCCCTGTTCAAGCGAAACATCAGCGACGTTTTGCCGCCGCCACCGACAAATGAAACAACTCCCCTATCTGACAGGCACAAAGCATCAATTATTTTCACATGAATTAATTCCTTTACGCTCATTGTTAAAAATATACCCGCATATGGCTTCTAGGACGGCGCCGCCCACGGCAAGGGCCTTATCTGATATACTGTAACAATATTCTTTAACACCACGCGGGTCGACATCGCCGATTTTCATACCTGTTGGCGCCCAAACGCCCGCCCTGATCATTCCTCTGATAACGCCGGGAATCTCCGCCTGCAGCGGGATACCCCCGACAAGGACGAGTGTTTCTCCCTTTTCCACCAAGGCGCCGATATTGCGCAACGGCTCAACCACCCCATTAGCCGGGGCTCTTAATAGCCTTTCAGCGGAAAAGCCCATAATGGCCCCCGGCGCCCCCGTGTCGGCGGCAGCTTCTCCCTGGTACAAGACCCGGCCCAGGTTATGCCCCCTCTTTGTTTCAACTACCGCGTGGACGTCCCTGCCGGCGGTGAATCCCGGCCCAAGGCCGATTACCAGAGGAGCGTCGTTTATTTTTGTGCCGGTGTTTTTTTTAGCCATCACGGCGTCAATAAAAACCGGCGGCTTTATTTGATTTAGCACCGAGGTCTGCGGATCCACAAGCACCGGTACCCTGCCTGTGTTCAACAATTGCAGGGCTTCCTCGCTATTTTCCGCCAGGACCGCCTCGATCCCCTCTACTCTTATTGAACCAGCATAGACTGCTTCCGCAAAGGCCACCATCCGTCTTACCACCAGAGGCTGCGGCAACTCGGTCATGATCACCCCAAAGCCACTCTTGATCAGGCGCCAGGCACAGCCTGTGGCCAGGTCCCCGGCCCCCTTAATTACTACCAACCGCCTGGCACAGTTCAAAAGATTCACCCCCGTAGAATATCCCGGCATAAACACTTACCGGTTCAATAAAAACCTCTATCGCCCCGCCGCAGATCATTCCATCTCCGGCCGCTATATCAGCGTCCATGGATACCTTATAAAACGATGGTAAATAATCATTGATCACATTTATAGCCTGCATTCTGGCTTCATGCTCCCCATAGCCGCCGCCGATAGTGCCGCAAATACGGCCGTCGCTGTATACAAGCATCCTTGCCCCGGCTTTGCGCGGTGTTGAACCTATCGATTTGACGATGGTAGCCATGGCTGCGGGGACATTGTCACAGGCCGCTTTTACAGCTTTTCTTAAAATATCCTGATCCGCGGCTTTGGGCATTTCGGCGGTGTTTAATCTTTCTTCTTTCGGCAGACCGCCGTATTTAAGGGATTGGCCCAGACCACCACGCCGGGCTTTAACCAGTTCTGCCGCGATGCTGACAGCGATCTCTTCCGGGGTCTGCGCGCCGATGTCCAGGCCCACAGGCATATATAAAGAGTCGATCAACTGCCGGTCAAAACCATGGCGGCGCAGTTCATCCCTAATCAATCCCACTTTGCGGCTGCTACCAACCATACCGATATAGGCCACAGGATGCCGCATTACCTTCAGGAGGCATTCCAGGTCATGCCGGTGACCGCGGGTAACAATAATGACACTGCTCCTCGGGCTGAAATCGAGATATTCCTCAATGTAGTCAAAACTGGAGGAAACACCCCTGTCGGCAGCGGGAACATGTTCAAATGAAACAAATTCCGGACGGTCGTCGAACACGGTAACATGGTAGCCCAGCAGCCGGCCCGCGGCTGCCAGGGGCTGAGAGATATGCCCGCCTCCGAGGATGATTAATTCACATGGCGGGAAATAAGGCTCGACTATTACTTCTACCTTTTCATCAGACCTGACTGGATTGTGCAGGTTGACAACTTTGAATAATCCACTGGCCAAAACCTTTCCCGCCTGTTCCGCTGCCTGGGTTTCCAACCAAGGTAAAACCAGGCCACCTGCTTCTTGATTTATAGTAAAAGCTTTTTTCCTGCCAATCAGGTTGCATGAAAGACCTTTCTGGCTTATTACCGTGACGATAACAATTTCCTGATTTAGTTTAAATGTACCCATGAATTCTCTCCCTCCCCTTTCTTTCATTGGCTTCAGTATTTTTAATTAGCGCCCTTCCCAAATGTACAGTTGGGAAACCTGCAGGTATCGCACAACCTGCAGAGCCCGCCGTGCGCCAGGGCCGCAATATTCTTCCCGGTTACCTTTTCACCGGCCAGCAGCCTGGGCAGCAGCAAATCTACGACGGTGGTCTTAAAAAACATGCCGCAGGCCGGAATACCTAAAACAGGCACATCACCCAGGTAGGCAAGCATAAACATGGCCCCCGGCAGCGCCGGAGCGCCGTACTTTTCCACGACTGCTCCTGTCAGGCGGATGGCTTTTGGAGTCACATCATTCGGGTCGACAGACATGCCGCCGGTAACAAAAATTATCTGCGCCCCGCCGTCAGCCATTTCGCATATTTTGTTCCGGATCTGATCCCGGTCATCGGGGACATATTCAATCTCCATCACTGTAGAACCAAAGGCTGCCATCTTTTCCTTAATAACCGGTCCAAAACAGTCCCTGATCCTTTTTTTATAGACCTCATTGCCGGTGATCACCAGGCCCACTCGATGGGCTTTAAATGGTTTGACCTTAACCAGCCAGCCAGCCTCCCGGCAAATCCTTTCAGCCTCGGCCAGTGTCTGCTCGGGTACCAGCAGGGGGATCACTTTGGTTCCAGCAAGCATGTCGCCTTTTTTTACCACTGTGTTGTTCAGCAGGGTGGACATAATCACATCAGGCAGTCCGTTCACCGCTTCCAGAAAAGGCACATTTATTTTTAAAAGCCCGTCGCAGCCGGCATAAATATTCACCCTGCTTTCCTGCGGCCCGGACCATATTGTATTGGCGCCCGCCGCGGCCATTCCCAGCCTTATACCGGCTTCATCTTCATGGACTTCATCCTGCTCCAGTTCCAGCACGTAAATATTTTCTTTGCCCAGCTTGAGTAACTCAGGTATATCTTGTTTGCCTATCACTCTACCTTTTTTGAAAGAGGCGCCTTTGAACTTTCCCCTGATAATTTTTGTTATATCATGACACAATACCCTGCCAACGGCTTCTTCCACCTTGACTGTCTGCAATATCAACCTCTCCACCTCCTGGCTTCAGCTCTGTTTCGCCTCATATATACCTATCTAATCTATCAACATCGGCCGGGCAGCCCTTTTGGCACGGGCCGCCGCATACAACCAGCAGTGCCCGTGCCGGGCGTTATTAATATAGTTCTACTTTGCGTGTTCCTTCAAAGCTTTAAACATTTTTTCTTCCGTAACCGGTATTTCATAGAACCTGATACCGGTAGCATCATAAATAGCGTTGGTAATTGCAGGCGCTGTCGGCACAAGACCACATTCCCCCACACCTTTGGCACCGAAGGGACCGGTGGGATCATTTGCCTCGACGAGCAGTGCTTCAATTTCCGGCACATCATCGGCAGTCGGCAGCATGTACTTGTGTAAGCTGCTTTCCAATTGCCGGCCTTTTTCATCGTACTTTATTTCTTCGCTTAAAGCATAACCAATACCCTGCAGGACCCCGCCCTCAATCTGGCCTTCACAAATTATCGGGTGGATGGCTTTGCCGACATCGTGAACCGCAGCAATTTTAAGCACCCTGACCTGACATAATTCCGTGTCGACTTCAACCTCGGCAAAATGGGCATGCCAGGGGGGAGCGTTCTCAGGCACTATCCGCCCCACACCGATAAACTGCTTATTGCGCAGGTGCGCTTCATAAGCCAGCTCTTTAAGTGTGATGCTTTTCTTTTCTACCCCGCCAATTTTACATAGTGGTGTGCCTGTACAATCGTCGCCAACAGCTCCGGTAGCCTGGCCGACTGCGGATATAACCCCATCCTCCAGGACAAGCCTTTCCGGCGCTACCTTAAACAAGTCAGCGGCATACTCCAGAACCTGTTTTCTAGCATCCCTGGTCGCCTCAACAACCGCTGTGCCGGCCGCATATAGAGTCCGGCTGGCGTGGCTGCCGATATCAAACGGGGTCGCGGCAGTATCTGCAAACGTCATGCTGGCGTGGTCAAAGCTAACACCCATCACTTCGGCGGCCAGCTGTGGCAAAGAGGTGCA
>JAQVLS010000129.1 GCA_028704035.1 Desulfotomaculaceae bacterium
TGGGCAGGCCAAATCCCTCGTGCATATCCGGCATACCGCACACTGGCCCCCTAACACCAGGCAGGCTGGCGGCGTTGGCCAGCTGTTGCAGTGAGTTGTCAGTCGTAATTAAAGGCAGCAAATAATCATTGGCGTAGACAATCCCTTCTACCGCCATCTTCCCGTATCGTTTAAGGCGGTACCTGTTCTCTCCATCTTTTATCAGTTCCAGCGTTGATCACACCAATACCATATTTATTTTATAACTTTCTGAAAAAGGCTAAGCTAAACTGCAGCTTTGCTTAGGTTCAGACAAAGTCTCCATGGCGTTGAATCCGCCTGGCATTTGGGTCGCTGGACATGAGTCGTGAGTAGTGGGTAACAATTTATATTGTTGTAGTCTAACGTCTCACTTGAGCAGTTGGTTCTAACACCATGGACTTTGCAAGAATTTGTCGACACTCTCAGCAAGCTGAACTTCAGCTCTGCTTTTCAAACTCCGACTTGCCTACACCGCATACGGGGCATACCCAATCGTCCGGGATATCCGCAAAAGGTGTCCCCGGTGCGATGCCGCCATCCGGGTCACCCACCGCCGGGTCATATACATAACCGCACACTTTGCATACATATTTTTCTGATACAGTGCCTTCCTCCTCTTTTTTAGTAAAAGTCGGCGCTGAGGGCGGGACGCTTCCCCTTTTCACCTGCTGATAGTAGGCGTAAGTCATGGGAATACCTTCACTGAGAGTATCGGCTTCAGTTATTTCGCCCACAAAAACAGTGTGTGTATTGGCGTCAAATTCCTGTATTACTTTTGCCTCTACAAATGACAGCACATATTCAGTCAAATACGGCGCTCCATTCCGCCCCATTTGGTAGCTGACACCCTCGAATTTATTAATATCCCGGCCTGATTTAAAACCAAACTGGCCGATTAGGTTCAAGGGCACATCCTGTGAAAGAATTGACACAGAAAATGTTTTGCTGTCCCTGATGTATTCGTGTGTAAGGTTATTTTTGTTGATGCTTACCGCGATAGTTGCCGGATCGCTTGAGATCTGAAATACAGTATTGCCAATCTGGCCGTTTACCTGATCTCCTTTCTTCGATGTGATCACATAAAGACCGTAGCTGATGTTGAACAAAGCCTTTGGATTCAATCTAAAAACACCCCTTTTTCGTTGTTTGAAAATATTATCCGATAATAATATTAATCTTTTCTAATAAATTTCTTATTATTTTATTATTTTTTAGTCTTCAATGCCCCAAAACTCTTCCGCTTCTTTTTCCATTTTTTCCAGCCTGTCATAATAATCCGGAAACTCATTCAGATGGGCGAGGGCAATTTTACCGGTTATCAGGATGTCATCATTAGTAACGTTGGTCAGGGTGTCTTGGGTGCCGTGCTCGAGCTCTACATCCATACCTCTCCTGAACTGGTCAACGTCAAACTTGTCCCATTTGATGCCGATTTTTTCCCCGGTTTCTCTCGCTTGTTCCTCAGTAAACCTCTTCTTCATCATTATCTCCTTCCTTACTGCTTTATTAAATACCTGTAAACCTATTTTCTTATATAATACCCTTAACAATGGAATTTTTATGATAAACACCTGCAGCTATGCATATTTGCGCAGATTTGTTAAATGTCTACATCTTACCTGCAAATGCAAACATAGGCTCCAGGTGCTTTTATTATAACATCCCACTACCTTCTTTTTACAAAAGAAAAAGGCGCTTTGTAAAAGCGCCAAATAAGAAACATTATGCAAATTCTTCAATGAATTGCCGGCTAGTTTGAATAGATGATCACCGTGTTTGTACCGCCGTCGTACTGGACCGTGCAGCCAAGCTCCTCTGCGACAAATCTCAATGGCGTCATGGTCCTATCGTCCTTGATAAACGGCGGCGCGTCGAGTTGCTTTTCCCCACCGTTTACTAGATACACCGGCCTATTGATAAACATGTTAATAGTTTTATCACCGCGCATAATGTTGATCTGGTCCGGCGCAACCCAGCCCACCTCGCACCCGAGCGCTTCCGCCAGGGTTCTGAGAGGAACCAGTAGCCTGCCGCCGTTTTCCACCTGGACGATGTAAGGGTCAATATCAAATAAGATCTGCGCACCGTTTAATATCACAGTTGGCGAATGCGGATTAATTATTGCAGTTTCAGGGTCAATTACCATCTGCATAAGATCCATGCTATTGGCAGGGGTCAAAACAGGGATGCTTACCTGGACATTTTTATCGGCTGCAGCCTCTGCGCTACCCTCGATCAACAGGTCGAGCATAGTTGTCCCGGTACTGTAATCCTGTGCATTTACCTTAATTGTACCGTTTGACTGCGAAGATACGCCGGTCTGGTTAAATTCGCCCTGCATCACGCCGGACACGCTTAAGTTCTCCGTGCCCGCGTTCGCTTTGACATCCACGGTGTACGTACCGTTCAATAAATCTTTACCGCTGGTAAAATTGGCTTTGACAATCAGCTGGCCGCTAAACTCAGGCCCGCCGCCCAGATCCAGAGTCATGTTAAAGCTGTGTTGTCCCGGCGAAATAATGGGGGCTTCATACTTCAGCTCTTTTAATGTGATAATACCCGCCATCATATCGTTCACTTCCGCGGCTGTGTTTGGATAGCTGCCGTCGGTGACGCTCTGTTCAATACTATTCAGTATTTCGCTCTTGATTAGATCAGCTTCCTGCTGCTGTCCGCCTGACGTGGCCACATAATCCGCCACCAGCGCGGCAAATCTGTCTTTTTCATGGGCCACTTTGTTTAATACCGCCAGCGTCACATCTTCGAAGCCGTTTTGATCTAAAGCGAAACTAACTCGTTGGTTAGTCAGCGATACGTTGAAGTATTTATCGGGGACGGCCTCAACGAAGAAGATCATCAGTTCTGTTAACTCCGGCGGAATATACTGGCCATTGTTAATATTTTTCCACATATTCGAATAGGCCGGGTTATCCATATATACGTATGGCGGCAGTTCTTGGCCTGCCGGCATGGTTCCGCTTTGTATATTATTCAATAAAGACAGGATTTCCGTTGTCAAGATAAACCTGCTATTATCCATAAACATGCCGCCGGAATATTTGCCGCCGTCATAATTAACGAGATAATTCATGACCATTTTGTTCTCCGGGGAATTGAGCTTGTAGTTAAATTGCAAATCCGCCCCAACTAACTTTGCTATCGGTTCCATAGTTGCGGCCAGCGCGCCGCTCAGTGCTTTTATCTGATAGTGCGCGACGCCGGAAGATGTTTTATTAACGTCCCCTGCAGGAATCAGATCAGCGCTTTGCAGCTTGTCGATCAGCATCTGCTTGGCTGTTAACTGGCCGGCCGCGCTGGCGGTAAATACCACGCCTAAACATAAAACAACAGTCAGCGTAAACAAGAAAAATCTAGTTTTTTTCATTCTCGTCCCTCCGGATAAATATTAATCAGTTAGCCAAAAAACTGGCCACCTGTCGAAACTCCGGAACACCTCCCCTACGATCATTTTATGTATATACTTTAACATAATTAAACCATGTTAAAACAGGTATTATCAAGAAAATTATTAAATCATTTAACCGGCACTTCAATATTTAACAGCGGCGCGTGCTGTTGCGCCCCGTAAATATCGCTGTCGCCGACGCCTCCCGATACTACGGGGCGGACAATTGTCGCCTTAATGGCGTTGGCCTGGGCAAATTCAATTACACCAATTACTTGATCTGCCTCGATGCTATATAGGGCGGCAAAAAGTTTTTTTGTAAAAACACCTGATCGCCTGGCCAGCTCGAAATTTTCCCTGTCCTTAAAAATAATATCGAATGTAAGCTCGTAAGGGCCTGAGTTTTTGCTGCGGATGACTTCAGCCATTTCAGTTATCTTAATTTTCCTCATAATTGCACATCCTCTCACATGGCCGGATGAATTCTGCCCTGCGTTTACACATTGATAATCTCCATTGGGAATAGCTCAAAGGGGTCGGTCACCTCCATCAGGTGGTAAATATTATAATTATAGACCTCGCCGCCCCTGAATTCCGCTGGGGAAAACGGGAAAGCCAGGTTGCCCGCCGTTGCTGTCCGTCCCGGATAACTGCTGTGCAGCATGGTAGAACGCGCAAAGCCGCAGATTGTATCCGCTGTTCCCTGATTTTTGCCGATAACTTCAATAAAAATGCCGATTTCATGAGGTACTGCGTCCCGCACCGGTTCCATAGCCCCCATTACGCCGTTTTTGCCGTAAATTTTGAAATTTAAGGAATAATCGCTGACTGTGCCGGCAAAATTGTCTTCGGTCCTTTCCCTGACAATTTCAATGACCCGATCAATCTCCCTGATCATCACCGGGTCCCGGCACCCCGCGATGGTTACCGTCCTGAAGCCGGCCTTTCTTACACCCTCCAGTTTCACCGTATATTTTTGCGCTGGAATAAACCTGCTGCCAGTTACCCTCACCCGGTTTTCCGCGACCTGTGCGAACCTTGTCCTTTTCAGGTCCAGACAACCGCCGGGGAGCGGCAGATATACCGGATCGGATTTTTCATATAATGTATGGGCCGCCACGGAAGTAACAGTACACACACGGGCTGGATTTAACGTTTCCACCTCGAAATATCCCACGCCTATACGTCCCAGCAGACAGTCGCTGCCGCTGCCGGGTGTGGAGGCAATAGCGCCGCATTCCAAAATCTTACCCATATGGATAGCCGGACCGGGCCTGTAGCCTGACTGGCAGGCCGGGGCGGCAAAAACCGAGGGATCATAAGCGCGTCCGGCTATTACCACCTGTGCGCCTGCTTCCAGCGCTCCCGCCAGGGGCTCAATGCCCATCTGCCCGACAATCCTGACTGCCTCGTCCAGATCTTTTTCTTGTAGCGGCGGCACAGGTCCCAGTGGCTTTACTTTATTCCGGCGCAGTGAATCTCTCACTTTTTCCCGGTCAACCTCCGCATGTATTACCGCCATCCTGAAATGCAGGTCCTTTTGCCCGGCTATTTCCATTATAAGATCCACGTCTCTTTTTAAATGTGGTTCCCCGCCGCTTCCTCCCGCACTGCCGATTAGCAGGGGAATTTTGTTAGCTGCAGCAGCCTCAAGCAGGTAGCCAAGATCCCTCTTTACCGCGTCTCTGCTGGTGAATGGCACCCCCGCGCCGAGGTAGTAGGGTCCGGGGTCGGTGGATCCCGCGTCCACAGCAATAGCATTA
>JAQVLS010000130.1 GCA_028704035.1 Desulfotomaculaceae bacterium
AACAGTTTCTCTATTAAACCATGCCTCACGGTAAACTCTTTGCTTTTGTTTCTCCGCTTGAAGAGAGTCGGTCAAAAATTTACTTGTTTTCGTAAATCCCTAAGTTGAACTCCCATTAGCGAGGTTTTTACAGGGCAATTAATTTGTTTTTCACGGCCTGGATGGCGGCCTGTGTCCGGTCTTCCACCCCCAGCTTTTGAAATATATTGGTCAGGTGGTTCTTGACCGTCTTTTCGCTGATGTAGAGCTGATCGGCAATGGAGCGGTTGCTGTCCCCATGGGCCACCAGGCGCAGCACGTCGTATTCCCGCCTGGTTAAACCCATAGGGTTGTTTTTTTGGCATGAAAGAGAGGAAAGCCGGCTGAATTCGGTGAGCATCTTTGTTGTCATGGCGGGGTGGATAAATGATTCGCCCCTGGCTACCCCGATTATCGCCTGGATCAAAAGGTCGGGACTGATGTCTTTTAAAACATATCCGGATGCGCCGGCTTTGATTAGCTCGAAGAGATATTCCTCCTGGTCGTGGATAGTAAGGGCAATCACTTTTATATCCGGGTTTTTTCTTTTGATTATTTTTGTTGCCTCAATACCATTGGTTACGGGCATATTTAGATCCATGAGGATTATGTCCGGATTAAGGACGAGCGCCATTTTAATAGCCTCGGTGCCGTTTTGCGCCTCGCCCGCAACGTCAATGCTGTCTTTCATGGACAGAATCTTCCGCAGCCCCTCACGCATGAGAGCGTGGTCGTCTGCAATCAATACGCTGATTTTTTTCAAGAATATTCCCCCGTTTACTAAGTGATTGGCTAATTATCGTCCAAGGGAACTGAAACGCTGATGGAAGTGCCCTGACCGGGGGCACTGATTATATTCATTTCCCCTTTCAGCAATTGAATCCTTTCCCTCATTCCAATCAGGCCGTAGCCTTCGCCGTCTTTATCAGTCATCGCCGTGTCCAGGTCGAAACCTATTCCGTCATCCTTGACATAGATATTAATCTTTTTGCGCAGCAATTCAATTTTCACTACTGCATTTTTAGCCCGGGCATGTTTTCGGATATTGGTTACCATCTCCTGTATAATTCTAAAAAGCGCTACCTCCACCGTGCTGTTTAGGCGCCGCTGCTGCCCAAAAAAGAGATATTCTATTTGCAGGCCGTACTGTTCATTGTAATTGCTGAGGTATCTCTTAATGGCCGGTCTCAGTCCCAGATCATCAAGCACCATCGGTCTTAAGTCGAAAATAATTTTACGAACGTCCGTCAAGCTTGAGCGGACAAGAAGTTGCAGGGCGATTAATTCATCCCTGACCTTTTCCGGATGCATGTCCAAAAGTTTCAGACAGAACTCGGCTCTCATTACAATATTCGCCATGGACTGGGCGGGGCCGTCGTGGATTTCACGGGCTACACGCTTGCGCTCTTCCTCCTGCGCCGTGATAATACCCAGGGCCATTTCCTGTGTTTTCTGCAGTTCGTTTATTTTTATATTGAGGTCTTTTAATCCTCCGCTAAGGTAATTGAAGACCAAGCCCATTTGAGAAACAAGCTTTTCCGACCTTTGAGCGGTATTTTGCAGTCGCCTGAGACTTATTTCCAAGTGGTCTCTTCTGTACCGCAACAGTTTTTCCCGTTCCCTCAGCTTGACCAATTCTACTTGCAGCATATAGGCGTTGTCATAAGCGGTTTTAATATCTTCTTCGGTATATCGGTGGAAATCTTTACTTACTTCAACCAGCCTGATGCGTGCTTTTTTTTCCTCAATAATTGTCTCGTCAACCTGGTAAATGGTGTCGGAAACATCTTCCTTAACCCCGGCCAATTCTTCCCCTACCCTGGCCATCTCCAGCATAGTATTTTCAGCGATATCGTAGAGTTGCATTTTACCGCGTTCTATGGCTGCCAGTGTTTCTTTAATAATGCGATCAAGGCTTTTTATGTCAAACACCATGTTCCTCCGTTGAAAATATTTCTAAAACCCACAAGATCCTTTCGTTTGAATTCTAAAAACAAGGGGCAGGCACGATTTATTATAAAAAAAAATACCGCCATTGTTATTGAGCGCACCGATCTGCAGGGAATTGCCAAACAAAACCCGGATCCGGCCGTGATTGAAGAACCGGTACAATTTGTCGATGTGGCTGTTGCCGTAAAGAAAAATAATCCCCTGTTGTTAAATGCGGTAAACTAGGTGTGTTTTATGCTTTTTGCTCTATTTCCGTGACACATTCAGTTTTGATTTTTCCAACCAGAAACCCTAGTGCATTAATAACGTGGGGTCTGATATCGCCACCTATCAGTACATACATGATGTCATCTCCAACTTCAAGATGCCCTTCGTTAAGCCAGGTCTTTACATAGAAAATTCCATCCAGCTTGTGGGTTTCCGCAATCGCTTCATTAACTTTAACTGCATCATAGAAAAATTCCATTCCTTTTACCAGCGAACCATCATCAAATCCTTGACGAACCTTTGCCTTAGGTGATTGGCGTACAACACCATTATGAACTAAAAACATCCCTACTTTTGAAGCAATAGGATCCGCTTTTGCTTCCTTTAACCATTCATCGATCGAGGGTGATATCTTTTTGTTAATCATATACTAATACGCTCCTTTTTAATAATCGTCACAGTTTGCCATAAAATAAATATACCATACCCAATATGTTTGTGGAACAAGGACCACGCTGCAGGCAGCTTTGAATCAAGTAAATTTAGCAGCGGATGTTATTTATTTAACCTATTTGCTAAAATGCAGGCCCCTTCGCCATTATAATAAAAAAAGGCAAGAACATTCAGCAAACCGTTTCTTGAACAACAAATCAAAACTATCCGTCCTGACTTTATTATGGAGGATTGGGCAGTGCCGGCACAACGTTTTATTGTGGTGATACTTAAGCGATACTAAAAGGTGTCAACAACCCCGTCCCCCTGACACTCCCTGTGCTTCACTTGCTGTGTCCCAATAGTCCCATGATCAGTGCTACCATACCGGCGGCGATGAGGGGACCCACGGGCACGCCCCGGAAGAAGGCTACGCCCACAATAGTGCCCACCATGAGCCCCACCATTACCTGAGGCTGTAAGGTTAGGAAACCAACTCCCCGCCCCCCTAGATAGGCTACAAAAATACCCATGGCCAGGGCCACCAGCCCGATGGGGCTGGCCAGGGTTTTATACATCTCAGACCAGCCAATTCCCCCGCTGGCAAAGGGGATTAATATGGCCAGGGTGATAAAGCCAATGCCCACATTGATGGCGTTCTTTTCTAATATGGGGAACAGCACTTCACCGTGCAGCAGACGCAGCACCAGTAACGCCCCCGCAGCGGCTGCTACCACGTAATTTTTTCCTACAATACCCAGTAAAACAATGGCCAAAAGCAGAATGCAGGCCTGTCCCCAGGATGCCAAAGAACTACCCCCTATCAATTCCCGTACTTCCTATAGCGCTCTTATGGGAATTCAGGAATTCATTATGATATTGTAACCAAAGAAACGCAGGAAGTAAACAAATCTGGGCCGTTTTTCACCGTGTTAGAGCCCGGGCAGGGCATGCACTGCCATGAATCGGGGTCCCAAATAATAAAAAGATAGACTGCAAAATAAATACATAAAATGAGGATAGGTAAAATCTTTCTACCTGATGGGAAGCAGTGAGGGCGCCGGGAACATATTATATAAGGCAATAATAACCTTGGCGGCCTGATCTGTTAGCCGCCACCGGATAGCATAAAATTGAGATATTACAGCAAAGGAGTGGAGGTAAAAGTGAGGGGAATTGACTGCGCAACACCTCTTAATGCCGCCACGGCCGGGAATTTGGCGGCCGCGGGTATGGAATTCGTTTGCCGTTATTTAGTGCCGGAGCAGTACGCATGGAAGCGGCTGACACGCCTGGAGGCGGAGTTTATTACCGCAGCGGGTATGCAGATTATATCCGTGTTCGAGACCAGCGCAAGCCGGGCGTCCAAGGGAGCTGCCGCCGGCCAGGCAGACGGGGCCGCGGCATACAAGGAGGCCCAACTAATCAGTCAACCAACAGGTACGGCCATATATTTTGCCGTGGACTACGATGCGCAGCCAGCTGATTGCGACGCCATCGAGGCTTATTTGAGAGCCGCAGAGGGGCAGATACCCGGCTATGCAGGTGGAGTGTATGGTTCCTACAGCGTCATTGAGGAGATGGCCCACAGGGGAGCGGCCTGGCATTTCTGGCAAACATACGCCTGGAGCCGCGGGCAAAGGAGCCGGGCGGCAAATATTTATCAGCATAAAAACGATATTTCTATGGCCGGTATAGGTGTTGACCTTAACAAATCCTTTGGGAATGAGGGTTTTTGGAGCACGAAGTAAGGCTATCCCTACTGATATTTAGCAAGGCAAACATTTTTTCCACTCGTTTCTCCCAGGTCATGTTTATTGATCTTCTTTTTGCATAATCTGATTTTTGAACAGACCATTTTTTCTGTGAAAGGAATACATGAGTTATAAAGTCAGAATGGGTATCACATACATAAATGATGTCACTAAAACGCTTCACACTTGGTATAGATGTTGAAACTATCGGCTTGCCAGTTGCTAAATATTCGTAGATTTTTAATGGATCCGATGCTAGTGAATGTGGCAAATAATTACGTGGAAGGAGAAGGACATCGAACTGATGGAGAAAATGAGGAACTCGATCATATGGTCTAGCTCCAAGAAAGGTTACCCTTTTATGTTCACTAAGTTTTTTTAATAATTCGCGAGGAACAGCACTTTCAATTACCGGACCTACTAGAACTAAAGTTCCTTTTTGTATTTCTGATGCTAATTTTAACAAAAGTTCAAAATCTATCCAGCTTGTTAAGGCACCAACAAATCCATACAGCGGCCTTTCGTATTCTATTAATTCATCAATAGGTTTATCATATTCAGGTTTATGAATAAACATATTAATATCTATACCATTCGGCAAGAAATTTGCTTTGTTGCTATAAATATTTTCAATAGAATCAACTAAATGTTGTGATACAGCTGTAACTATTGTTGCATGTTTTATTATTTCACCAAACATAACCTTCAAACTATTTCCCTCATTCTCATTTATCCCAGGAAAACCAATATTATCATCCAATACATCAAATATACACCAGCTGGGTTTTAATATGGACATAGTTG
>JAQVLS010000131.1 GCA_028704035.1 Desulfotomaculaceae bacterium
CTAAGAAGCAAGCAGACAATCGAATCGGGGACATTCCTCAACCCCAAAGCCAATCCCCATAAATCGGGGACATTCCTCGGCTGCAAAGCCAATCCCCAAACAGAGGTGTGTCCCCATTCCGCTGTCTGGCAACACACAACGATAAAAGCCACTAGAAACAGAGGCGTGTCCCCATACCGATCGGGGACATACCTTAAATCGTGTTTCTCCAACGTCAGACAACTAACACCAAAGAAGTACGGCTAAAGCCGCGTCCCATACCACTTTGGGGCAGGATTCATCCCGCCAAAGAAGTACCGCTGAAGCCGTACCTACAAGGAGGTATCACCATCCCGATCGGGGACATACCTCAGCTCCAAAGCCAATCCCCAGACAGAGGTGTGTCCCCATTCCTCTGACTGGTACCACATAACGACGTAAGTTACTTGAATCAACTAGGGGGTCTTATCATGCTTTCTTTTAAAAACCCGCTTATCATCGCCTTGGACGTAGATACCATAGCCCAGGCAGAATACTACGTGGATATCCTGGGCCCATACGCCGGCGGCTTTAAAGTGGGTATGCAGCTTTACAACAGCGTCGGCCCGGAGGCAGTACGCCGTCTGAGAGAAAAGAAAGTGCCGGTATTTGTCGATCTGAAGCTGCACGACATCCCCAATACCGTGGCAGGCGCCGCCCGGGCTCTGACCAGGCACGGCGCAAATATTTTGAACGTACACGCAGCCGGCGGCGCAGCAATGATGGCTGCCGCAGTAAACGCCTCGTGTGACGAGGCGGCCCGGGCCGGCAGCAAACCGCCGCTGGTGACCGCAGTGACAGTCCTCACCAGCGTCAGCCAGGATGTATTTAACAAAGAGATCGGCATCACGGGCGCTATCCGGGAGCAGGTTGTGAAATGGGCCCTGCTGGCGAAAGAGGCCGGGTTGGACGGTGTGGTAGCCTCTCCTTTGGAAATCACGCCCATCAGGGAGGCCTGCGGCGAAGAATTTGTGATCATCACGCCCGGCGTGCGCCCGGCAGGGACGGCGGCAGACGATCAGAAGAGGACCATGACCCCCGGAGAGGCCGTGAGTCTCGGCGCCACTTACCTGGTGGTGGGCCGGCCGGTCACTGCGGCTCCGGATCCGCTCAAGTCCCTGCATGCGATACTTGACGAAATTAATGTTTCTCCAACGTCAGACAGCTAACGCCAAAGAAGGACGGCTAAAGCCGTCCCCATACCACTTTGGGGCGGGATTCATCCCGCCAAAGAAGTACCGCTGAAGCCGTACCTACAAGGAGGTATCACCATCCCGATCGGGGACATACCTCAGTTGCAAAGCCAATCCCCATAAATCGGGGACATTCCTCGGCTCCAAAGCCAATCCCCAAACAGAGGTGTGTCCCCATTCCGCTGTCTGGTACCACATAACGATAAAAGCCACTAGAAACAGAGGAGGTGTGTCCCCATTCCCCTGTCTGGTACATAACGATACAAGTTACCGGAGTGTGTCTCTTTCAGTGATTCACCAGCGTTCGTACCTGACTATCTCAGACAAGGGCTTGCGGTTTTTAATCCCCGGTGTTTCAGCGGGATAGCCCAGCGGGGTAAAAGCAAGCGGCTCAACACCCTGCGGCAGCTTTAGAATTTCCCGCGCGGCATCTGGATTAAAAGCTGCTATCCAGCAGGTGCCCAGCCCGAGCTCTGTCGCGGCCAGGATCAGGTGGTCCATAGCAATCGTCGCATCCACAAAACCGTAGTTTACCCCATCCATGCGCGACCAGGCCCGGCCAGGCAATGCGCAGACGCAGATGACCAAAGGGGCTTCAGTAAAGAAGCTCCTGTTGTAAATACGTTTCAATTCCTCTTTTCTGCCGGCCGTTCTGATCACAATAAACTGAAAGGGCTGGCGATTGCATGCGGTAGGCGCAAGGCACGCTGCTTCAAGCACCTGCGCCAGCTTGCCCTCTTCCACCATCTCCGGCTTATATGACCTGACGCTGTACCTTTTCTGTATTAATTCGGCAAACATCATAATGATAACCTCCCTTATTGTTATTAGGCTGTTTGGAAATTTGCCCGGCGATAAATGCTTTATATGGGTATTATATCTATTATATTATAGTAAAATATGATGTGCTGATTTATAATAACTCTTGATAATTATTTTAACCGTTGTTGAGGCATTGATGAAAATACAGTATGCGATTTTTTTCGGGATATTTTTTATGGTTTACGCTGCGATTAATATCTATATCGGGAGCCGCAGCTGGCAGGCTTTCGGCAGGTTTTTCCCACCCGGGTCCGGAATAATCTACTGGGCGGCATTTACCTTGCTGGCTTTATCTTTTATCGCCGGCAGGTTCGCTGAAAATTATCTGCCCGGAACACTGGGCGGCCTGTTAACCGTCATCGGTTCATACTGGCTGGCGGCTATGAACTATTTATTTGTAACCCTGGTCCTGATCGATATTATCGGGCTTTTACACCGCGGGCTGAATTTTATCCCTGCGCCGGTGATGCAGCACCCGGAACTGACCGGCCTAGCTGTCGTATTGCTTGTAACAGGTATTATTATCTTTGGCGCCTGGAACGCCAGGCACCCCCGGCTTGTCCACTATGACATAACCATTCCGAAATCCGCCGGCAGCTTAAACGAACTGCATCTCGTAGTAGTTTCAGATATTCACCTGGGAAAAACAATACACAACGGCAGGCTGCTACCTTTAGTGCAACAGATCAACAATCTTAATCCCGATCTGATCCTGCTGCCCGGTGACACAGTCGAAGAAAGCGTTAGCACGTTTGTCGAGCAGAATATGTCTGACAGCCTGCGCATGTTGAAAGCAAAATACGGTACGTTTGCTGTATTCGGCAACCATGAATATATCGGGGGACAACCGGACGATATCCACCGTCACCTGCAGGAAGCAGGTATTACAATTTTGCGCGACGAGTACCGGGAAATAGCCGGGAGTTTTCAACTGGTGGGACGTGATTACCAGCACGGAGAAAGATTTGGCGGGGCGGGCCGCCAGGAACTGTCGCAGGTCATGGCAGGCCTGGACCGTTCGCTACCGGTAATCATGCTCGATCACCAGCCTACTAACCTGAAGGAAGGCCAGGAGCAGGGGGTCGACCTGCAGATCTCGGGACACACCCACCTCGGGCAGTTATTTCCCCTTAACATTTTTACTGGGCTGTTATTTGAAACTGACTGGGGCTACCTGCGCAAAGGCGATTTTCAGCTTATCGTCTCCTGTGGGTATGGCACCTGGGGTCCGCCGATCAGGGTGGGAAACGTGCCGGAAATAGTGGATATTGATATACATTTCACCGGTCCCGCAGGACAAGACGCCGATGCTGTTGAACCGGTGATGCTCACAATGGGCAGACTATGGTAAAAAATAAGGGGAGTTACAAAAAATGCTGACCAGTAAGGAAATCGAATCTATTTTTCAGAAGACCGGAGCAATGCTTTTGGGCCATTTTAAACTGACGTCGGGCAGGCACAGCGACTGTTATTTCCAGTGCGCCAGAGTGTTGCAGTACCCTGAGCATACCGAAAGGCTTTGCCGCGAGCTGGCCGCCAGGTTTGCCGGGGAGAATATTTCAGTGGTCATCGGCCCGGCCACAGGCGGAATCATCGTCTCCTATGAGACAGCCCGGGCACTGGGAGTGCGCGGAATTTTCACGGAGCGGGAAAACGGCGTGATGACCTTAAGGCGCGGCTTCTCGATCGAGCCGGGAGAAAGGGTGCTGGTCGTGGAAGACGTGATCACTACCGGCGGCTCGGTCCTGGAAGTTATTGATGTCGTGCGCCGTCTGGGCGGTATAGTAGTGGGCGCCGGTTTGCTTGTGGACAGGAGCGGCGGCACAGTCGACCTGGGAGTAAGAAAGAAAGCGCTGCTGGTAACCGAGGCCGTATCCTACGACCCGGCGCAATGCCCGCTCTGCCGGGAAGGAACCCCCGCTGTCAAGCCCGGCAGCAGATCCTAGAGAAGAAAGACAAGGGGGGGGACAGTCCCCTTTTGGGGATATCTGGTATTTTGCTTTACGAGGGGCGCAGCTTTTCCGGCAGTTCTTTATCAGGCGCCGCCATTATGGTTTTCTGGTGTTCGTAGATCACCATGCCCGGCCTGGCGCCCTTTGGCTTGTGCACATGCTTTTTCAGGGTGTAGTCTACCGGCACGCTTTTCGACTCTCTTGCCTTGCTGAACAAGGCCGCCAACCCGGCCGCCTCCATTAATGTTGTCGGGGGCGTCTCTTTTCCCTCCGTGCGGATGATTACATGGGCGCCTGGAATGTCTTTGGCGTGCAGCCAGATATCTTCCGCCTGGGCCATTTTTGTGGTGAGCAGGTCGTTCTGCTTGTTGTTTTTGCCTACAAACAGCTGGAAGCCGTCAATAGATATAAATGACAGTGGCTTGGGCACATGCTTCACCTTTTTTTGTTTAATGCCCCTGCCGGGCGGGGGCTGCTTAAGATAACCCTGATCGACCAACTCCTGCCTTATTTCATTCAACTCAATTAGGTCGGAGGCAAAATCAGCTGCCGCTTTGATCCCTTCCAGATAATCCAGCTCTTCCCGGGCCTGCTTGATCAGCGACGCCAGAGCCTGCCGGGTTCTTTTGGCCTTGTTGTAATTTTTGAAATAAGCCTGGGCGTTTTCTACCGCAGTGCGCTGTGGGTCCAACGGGATAGTTACGGGCGGAGCGCCTTCTTCCTGGTAGTTTTCCAGGGCGACTTCCAGCGAGCCTTTTCCCAGGCGGTAGAGATTGGCTGTCAGCAGTTCGCCGTAAAGCTTGTGTTTTTCAGCCCCGGCAGTATTATCACAGTCTTCGCTGTAATGGTTGAGCTTCTTTTCCAGCTTTGTCATTTCTTTATGCAAGAGGGATTTGACAGAGTTCTTTTCTTTTGACAGCTTTTCCAGGGTATTCCTGGCCGTGAAGAAATAATCGAGCAGTTCGTTCATTTCACCATGTTTGTTGGTTTGCCCCAGGTGGCTGAGGTCAACAGCCGCAAAATCCAGCAGCTTCCCTTTTTTGTCTACAGCCAGGCTGGGCTCAAACACCCCGCATCCGGCCGGGCCGGCGACTTTGTAGAAAGCTTCCCAGAT
>JAQVLS010000132.1 GCA_028704035.1 Desulfotomaculaceae bacterium
GTGAAAAACCTGCTGCTGGCCTATGAGGCCGGCCTAGAAAATGGAGAAAACCCCATTTTCCCCAATATCATATTCAGAGTTAGAGAAGGCGTTAACCTTAATCCCGGTGACCCCAATTACGACCTATTCAAGCTGGCCATACAGGTTGCCGGCAGGCGGCTGAACCCCACTTTCAGTTTTATGGACTCTTCCTTCAACAACGAGTGGGGCAACGAGGTTTCATATATGGGCTGCCGGACCAGGGTGATGGCGAACCGGCGCGGGCCGGCAGTTGCCGACCGCAGAGGGAACCTTTCATTTACCACCATCAACCTGCCGAGGATAGCTATCAAGGCCGAAAGAAACATAGATGATTTCTACCGCAAGCTTTCAGATATAATGGACCTGGCGGTAAGACAGCTCTATCACCGCTACGGAGTACAATCCAGGCTCAAAGTGAAGGACATGCCTTTTATTATGGGGCAGAAGCTGTATCTTGATTCGGAGAACCTGGGTCCTGAGGATTATATTGGGGAGGCCATGAAACACGGCACACTATCCGTGGGATTCATCGGCCTGGCCGAAACGCTTACTGCCCTAACCGGCCGCCATCACGGACAGGACGAGGAGTCACAGGCTCTGGGGCAGGAAATAATCGGTTTCATGTTTAAAAAAATCAATGAAGCCTGCGAAGATTACGATTTGAACTATACCTTCTTAGCCACTCCGGCTGAAGGGCTGTCAGGGCGTTTTATTAAACTTGACCGCAAGGAATTCGGCCTGATTCCCGGCGTAACCACAAAAGAATATTATACCAACTCTTTCCACATCCCGGTAGATTTCCCCATCAGCATTTTCGATAAGATCAGTTTAGAGGGACCGTACCATAAACTTTGCAACGCCGGGCACATCAGTTATGTGGAAATGTCATCCCCCCCGCTGAAAAACTCGGACGCGGTTGAAGCCATAATCAGACACATGCGTGACAGCGACATGGGCTACGGGGGAATCAACTACCCGGTAGACTTCTGCACCAACTGCAACCTGACCGGTGTAATCAATGAAAAGACCTGCCCTCGCTGCGGTTCTTTTAACATCCGCCGGGTGCGCAGAATTACCGGCTACCTCAGTACAACCGACCGCTTCAACGACAGTAAACTGCTGGAGCTTAGTGATAGGGTGCCGCATATATAACTAACTAATAAAAGAAGTGATTTTATGGAAATACGCATTGCCGCTACAGTCAAGGAAAGTGTGGTTGACGGCCCGGGACTGAGATTTGTAATATTTGCCCAGGGCTGCCGCCACCGCTGTATAGGCTGTCACAATCCCGACACCTGGGAGCCGCTGGGCGGCATCCCGGTTGAAATTGCGGACCTGCTGGAACAGATAAAAAATGAAAAACTGATCAAGGGAGTTACCTTTTCCGGCGGAGAACCGTTCCTGCAGGCCGGGCCGCTGGCCCGGCTCGGCCGGCAGGTGAAAGCATGGGGGCTGGACCTAATCACATATACGGGATACACCTGGGAAAAGCTGCTGACTCTCCAGCTTGAGGACCAGGGTATTAAAGAGCTGCTCCTGGTTTCAGACTATGTTGTGGACGGACCTTTCATCACGGAGGAAAGAGATTTTGAACTCCCCTTCAGAGGTTCCCGCAACCAGAGAATAATCGATGTTAAAAGCACCATGTCACGGGGTGAAGTTGTAGAAGCCGGCTTTTTCTAAGAGAGAAGCCGGTTTTAATATTATCTTATAGATGTATTAGTGCAATATATAGCTAGATGTAATATTCAAGAGATGGGCTGTCTGAAAATAAGGCGGAGATCTAAGAAAAACGAAGATATTTAAAGATAATAGAAGTTGATTAAAGGAGGTATGTCTAATTATGGTGAAGGAAATACGGCACTGGAGAAGGAAGATGCGCAAGGTAATCTTAAGCAATACCGAAGAATTGGTCATCATGACCAGAGCCAGGTCCAGGGAAATGGAAAAAAATTTGACATGAACTTAAAACTGTAGATAGAGGGGAGCGCCCCTATATTTTTTCCGCCAAAAAACCAAGTGCCTTTTCATACATGAAATGTACCCATTCGTGCAAGAAAAGGACCCTTTGGGCAATATTGGTTGACATGGTTGGGATTGCCTGATAATCTTTAGAAAGTAATACTTAAAATGTAGCTTATGATGTTAATATATATTTGATATCTGGTGGGGGAGTGTGCATGAAAATCGATAAAGAACTTGTGAAGGACAGTACGTAATTCTTATCCTTTCCCTACCTTGAAAAGGAGGACATATGTGGATATAAAATCACGCAAAAACTTAAAAAAAGGCATCAGAAGATGTTTTTAGTTAAAAGAGGGCACATTATATCCCATGCTCTATAAGCTTGAAAACGAAAATGACGACAACGGCAAACGCAGAAGTTATTATAAAATAATCAAGGCAGAAAATTATAAATTCACAAAAAAGCAGGGTAGCAATTCATACCAAGGCAGTTAATTCTATTATCGGAGGTGTTTACTATTAATAAAAAGATATTAGATTTTCTGGATGAGGAAACAGCTACTAGTCTTAATAAGCAGCATAAACCAAAAACCGAATGGTCAGTGATTGGGTTGGTTTCAATTATTGCTGTCGTTGGCGGCATTATCATGTTTACAAGTAGTAAATTTGAAACGGCTCAAGCCGTGAGCTTCTATAGATATTTATTGTATTCATTAATTGGGATAGGGGTTATGATCGGGTTTTGCTTTTTTGACTATACCAGGCTTAAAAAACTGACGTTGCCAATGTATCTTATTGCATTTGCATTGCTTATTTTTGTCCTGTTTAGCGGTGGAGAAAGCCACGGTAGGAAATTTTTGATGATCGGTGACGTTTTGATTTCGTCAGACTATCTAACAATCCTGTTTTTAATTTCTTTTTCAGGATTTCTGGAAAAAAGACGCGGGAAAGGCAGTTTAGCAATTGTGGAGTTGCTTTTGCTTGCTTTTATTTCTGTCATTCCTATTATGATGTTGCCACACCTTTCACAATCAGTTATTTTACTGATAGGTTATGCAGTGTTGATTATAACGGCAGTTAGGAAAAATTATTTTGAGGGCAATAGAAAAAAGCAGTTATTATGGTTGATTGGTGTGGGTGCTACAGCTATTTCTATTGCATTTATTGATATTCTATCGAAGCCGTATAAGATTGAGCGCATAACAGCTTTTTTATCAAGTAATGGCTTTATATACGACAGGGTGGATAATTGGCTTGCGATTTCGAATTGGTTTGGCAAAACCCCTGCAACGGTCAGCGGTTATGGCTTAGAGTTAGGAATGCCCGAGGTTACTACAGGCTATGTACTTGTGAATGTGATAGCAACTCTTGGCTGGATGGTAGGAATTGCACTTGTTCTTGTAATAGCTGTATTTATAATCAGAATATTTATGATAACCAGAAAAATAAAAAACGATTATGGTTTTTATCTTTCATTGGCAGCATCAACAGCTTTGTCGGTGCAGTTTTTAATCAGCATTTTATCGAACTTCAACCTCTCCCCTATACTTGGTATGAGTATGCCATTTGTATCATACGGTAGCGTAGGATATGTCGTAAACATGGCGTTTGTAGGAATCATTTTATCCGTTTGGCGTAGGAATGATTTGGTAGGTACAGGGGGTGAATCCTGTGAACAATTAACAGCGGTTAATTCTGACTTTAAGGTAAACCAACATAAGGTGTCAAAAGAAAGAAATAAAGGGCTCTTCGCTTTTCTTTCAAGGTAGCATGATTTCCATTCTGTTTTCACTTAATCATTATTAAGAACACTTATCTACTCGCAATCTAGCGAGGAACGAAATAAATTAACTGTAACAATTGTCACCAGCATTAAATTAACTTACTATCAGGATTTTTGAAGATTATTTATAAAGGGAGTGTTAAATTTGCAAGGTTTAAAAAAAGGATTTATCGCTGGGGCGTTATTGTTGTTTGCTTTTATGATGTTATTTAGTAATCAGGCTCATGCTTCTCAAAATAACGAGAAAGCTGCAAAAGAAGTGATGATTGATTTCTTTAATGCAGTAAAAAATAATGATATAGATAATGCAATAAACAACTCTGTTGATAAATTTTATAAGAATGAAAATGAACGCCGCGAAGCATTTCAAGCAATATCAAATGACCTTAAATATTACAAAATAGAATCTGTTAATGAAGCTGATGCAAATAAAGTAATTATAATGGTCGAAATAAGTTGGAATAATGGGGATTATGACAAAGTTAGTTATCCAGTAGTTAGAAGAGGAGGAAAATGGATAATAGATATTTCGAATGCTAATGCGGTACCACATAATTTGCTGGAAGAATATCAAGGTCAAGATCTTATCGTATATCTTGATGCAGAAATTACTCCTGCAGTAACTAGTGGGATTACCGGAGTTGCCGTTGGGACATATGAGTTTGCATGGTTGTACGATGACTATTCTAACAGAACCAGTCCAAGTTTCTATATTAATACTGGTGTTTGTTCAATATCTGGTTATCAGAGCACCAGCGACTACGGTGCTCAATCAAAAATACGGTATTGGGTTGCAAAGAAAGTCGCTTTGTACTGGCAGGAATTACCTGGTGCAGTTATACAATCCGGCAATGGAAGTTATGTCCTGAATTTTACTAATATGCCTCAGTCTACGCAATTGGCTGTACGGGCGTATAGTGCGGCATCACTTAATCAGAATACTTACGGAGGTATATACGATGGTTATTAATATTATATTAGGATAAAGCGTTCATCAAAGCGATACTGTCCAGTTTAACATCTTATAACTGTATTTCCAGATGCGGTAAAAAGCAATAACGAAGAATCGTCATCATAACCAGAGCCAGGTCCAGGGAAATGAAAAAAATTTGGCATGAATTTAAAACTGTAGATAGAGGGGAGCGCCCCTCTATTTTTTCCGCCAAAAAACCGAGTGCCTTTTCATACATGAAATGTACCCATTCATGCAAGAAAAGGACCCTTTGGATAATATTAGTAGACAAGGTTGAAATTATTTGTTACGCTTTAGAAACAATAAGGGAGAAAATATTTGAGTGTACCCGGGTTTGAATT
>JAQVLS010000133.1 GCA_028704035.1 Desulfotomaculaceae bacterium
ACCATCCGGATACCCGCTGATGTATCCTCTATCCACCCAATCGCCAACTTGTTTCTCCGCCCAGTGGTTTTGAATATCCGGCGCCGCCGCCAGGGACTGGCCGGACAACAGCAAAATCATTACCGCAGCCAGCCCGATGGCCAACAAAATTCTGTTTTTAGCTTTCATAATTTCTTCCCCCCCCTATAATTTCCGTATATGTACCCTGCCAGCTTGACCTTTTACCGCGACATCCCTCTCAATAATAAAACCGGGCTGTATTGCGAAAGAAGTCAGCCCGGCAGAAAAACCCTCACTCTCCTTTTCGCAATGGAAGGCACACCGGTTTCCCCATGCACCCTGCCGGCCAAAAACCATTGCTTAAAAGCTTTAGGTAATATGGCTCGGAGAGAAAACATATGAAATTATTAAAAAAGACAAAGCCCCATCTTCTGGATGCTTTGCCCTCCTTTCCACATTGGGAGGCATAACAGTTTCCCGCCATACCCTTTCGGCCTCGTAACCAGGCAAATCGCTTAAGGTCAACAAGGCTCGGAGAATATATAGAATTTCGACGTCAGGTTTAAAAATCCTTCTATAAATTATGACAATAAGCACAAATATAACCTCCGCAGCCTCACTGCCCACACCGCCAGCGACGGTCCGCCCATGTAAGACGCAATCAGAGGTTTATTATGAGTCCGTTCAATGATGGCCTGAGAAAGGAGAGGGGAGAACTATGAGGTTTTGCATAATATTTTTATCACCTGCAGAAAAAACAATTCGGGTACCGGCAGGTCTCACAGGCCAGGCACAGGCCGCCTTCTCCCATTTTGATGAAGTCCTCTTTCGTAATTGTGTCTCTGGCAAAAACTCTGGCCAGCACCACATCAAAAATGGATGTTTTAAAATACATTACGCCGCCCGGCAAGCCCATGATAACGGCAGATCCCAGCCGCGCCATCATAAACATGTTGCCGGGGTTTACAGGTATACCGTAAGTAATTACCTCTGCGCCCGTCATACGTATGGCTGACGGGGTAGAATCATCCGGGTCGACCGACATGCCGCCGGTTAAAATAACCAGACCCGCCCCGGCGTCAACAAATTTAATAATCTGTTCGGATATCTTGCCCGGCTCATCCCCACAAAACACCTGGCCCATAAACCCGGCGTCATACGTTTTTAGTTTTTCCATAATCAACGGGCCGAAACTGTCTTTGACCAACCCTTTATAAACCTCATTGCCTGTTGTCACTACACCGGCCTTCAATTTGACAAAGGGTTTTATAGAAAACACCGGGCCCCGGTCGGCAGCCAAGCCTTCCGCTTCCTGCAGTACGGCTTCATCCACAAATAGCGGCACAACCCTGGCCCCGGCGATTTTTTGTTCTGCCGCTACCGGGAAATTGTTGGGCAGGCTGGCGATAGAAATATCTTTTACTGAATTAATGTCATACAACAGAGAACTGTTGATTTTTAACAAGCCGCGCCTGGCAGAGCTCAGCATGGACTTGCCCTCGCAGGGATCCGCATATTTTACGTCTGCGCCTGATACCGCTCTGGCCAGCCTGAGGGCGGCGTAATCTTCGTGTACATTCACACCTTCACCAGGCTCCAGAACAAAAATGTGCTCTTTACCGATTTTCAACAGTTCATCAATGTCATCCGGTTGGATTACATGGCCTTTTTTAAACGCCCGGCCTTTATATTCTTTCGGCACTATTTTTGTTAAGTCGTGAATTAAAACCATGCCTACCGCGTCTTTAACTGGAACCTGTTTCAACAGTAACAGCTCCCTTGAAATTGTTATATGAACATAAAAAAAATTATTTACAATCAAACTGTTTTTTCAACGCAGGCACATTCAATTTGAGATTTATCCCGCTGCGCATAGCGTATAAAACTCTTTAAAACCTTTTTCTACATCCCCATTATTCCCTATTTCTTTTTGTCCATGTATTATTTGCCTTAGGATATTTCACAAAATAACTATTTCCCTTCCTGCGCCGTCCCCTTTTTTTGACAGAGGGACAGTCCACCCTATGGTAAATGTGCCTCGAGGGAAATGCTTTCTTTTCAAAGCTAAACATATATACTATATTTAATTTAAATAACAGTGAAGAGGCATTTTAATGATATTGAGATTGCTGGAAACCCTTTTAGTCTCGCTGGCGGGCGGGATGCTCTTCCGCTTGTCCCACCTGCCCCTGCCGTGGCTGCTGGGGTCTTTGACCGCTGTCATGGTGTGGGGTCTGGCTGTAAAGAGAAATACATTTTGGCCGGTGGAAATCCGCAACTGCGGACTGATCCTACTTGGCTACATGCTGGGCATCTCTTTTACCGGCGAGACACTTGCGCAAATTGCCAGGCAGCTGCCGGCTATGGCTTTTGCCACTTTATCGACCATCTTATTCAGCCTTGCCATCGGGTACATCGTCTGCCGTCGCACGGGAATCAGCCTGGCCACCGGCGTTATCGGAAGCGTCCCCGGCGGGCTGACACAGATGGTTGTCCTGAGTGAAGAGATCGCTGACACGGACCTGACTGTTGTCACTTTTATGCAGACTATCCGGCTGCTGGCGACAGTTTTTATCGTCCCCTTCATAGTGATCCACGGGCTTGCCGGAGACAACCTGCAGGCGGTTGCCGCCGGCTATGCGTCCATCCATCACGGTGAAATAAACACAGCCTGGAATGCGCCCATATATATCACCGGTGTATTGATTGCCGCTTGGGCTGCAGTCAAGGTCAGGCTGCCCACTCCCTTTTTACTGGGGCCGCTAATCGGGGCTGCCGTCCTGGCCCTGGCCGGTTTCCCGGCGCCAGGCACACCTTCAGCCCTGGTTGTAATTTCGCAGCTGTGTATCGGCGCCTACCTGGGTTTAAGCATCAAGCCCGCCGATATGGATAATTGGAAAAAGCTGCTCCCGTTTACCCTCGCGGGCAGTGCCGCGGTGGTGCTCTTTTCCCTCGGGATAGGTTTCCTGCTTACGCGGATGCATTCTTTTGACCTAACCAGCGCTTTTTTAGGGACGTCTCCCGGCGGTATGGGAGAAATGGGGCTTACGGCTGTATTGGTCGGCGCCAATGTTTCACTGGTTACCGCGTATCAGATGTCCCGGCTTTTATTTGTCCTTTTTGTCATGCCGCTGGTTTTGAAACGGTTTTTTGGAAGCACTAGGCTTAAAAATAACACCTGACTGAAGGGGAAAATCATAAGCGGGCATAATGTATGAAAACCCGGCGGCTCCTCTCAGAAACATTGCTAAACGGGCTAGGGGCTACATTTTCAGGAACTTTATCAGCTTGTAGACCAACAGCGCGGGCCAAACCAGGGCTTATAGAAAACCGAAAACCCCTGCCTAGAAGGTGTCGGCATCCTGGATATAATAGACAGCATTTTCTGCGCTTATAACAAAAAAAAAGCCACCTATTATTTAAGTGACCCAACTTGCAAAGGAAAGGGGGGACAGTCCCTACTGTACTATAGTACAGGGGACTGTCCCCCAGTGGTAACTATCTTAGTCCGGAACCTTTTTCCATGAGGGCCCGTACTTTCAGCGGCAGGCCGAAAAGGTTGATAAAGCCCTCGGCGTCGCGCTGATTGTAAATTTCGTCCCGGCTGAAGGTGGAAAGCTCCTGGTTGTAAAGCGAATAGGGTGATTTCGAGCCGGCCGGGGTGCAGTTCCCCTTGTAGAGCTTCATCCGCACGGTACCGGTAACGGTCTTCTGGGTGATGTCAACAAAGGCGTCCAGGGCTTCCCGTAGCGGGGAGAACCAGACCCCGTCGTAAACCAGTTCCGCGTAACGAGCCGCGATGATTTCTTTGAAATGCAGAGTCACGCGGTCCAGTGTCAAAAGCTCCATTTCACGGTGGGCGTTGAAGAGCACGGTGCCGGCGGGAGTTTCATAAACGCCGCGGGACTTCATCCCCACCAGACGGTTTTCTACCATGTCGACGATACCCACACCGTTCCGTCCGGCGATTTCGTTCAGCTTGTCAATAAGAGCCACCGGATCCAGCGCCGCTCCGTCCAGCTTGACCGGGATACCCTGTTCAAAATCTATTTCCACGTAGGTCGGTTTGTCCGGGGCTTTGGCCGGCGGGGTGATCAGCAGCAACACTTCATCCAGCGGCTCATTCCAGGGGTCCTCTAGGTCCGCTCCCTCGTGGCTCAAATGCCACATGTTGCGGTCCAGGCTGTAAGGGCGAGCCTTGGTGACCGGCACGGGAATATTCCTGGCGCCGGCGTAATCGATAGCGTCTTCCCGGGAGCGGATATCCCACTCCCGCCAGGGAGCGACTATTTTTAAATCAGGCGCCAGCGCTTTAATCCCCAGCTCAAAGCGGACCTGGTCGTTTCCCTTACCGGTGGCGCCGTGCGCGATCGCTTCGGCCCCTTCTTTTCTTGCTATTTCCACCATCTTTTTAGCAATCAGCGGGCGGGCCATCGAGGTCCCCAGCAGGTACTTGCCTTCGTAAATAGCGCCGGCTTTCAGCGTAGGAAATATATACTCCTCCGCAAATTCCCGTCTGGCATCCTCAATGTAAATTTTACTGGCGCCGGTCTTGATTGCTTTTTCATGCAAAGGTTCCAGTTCTTCCTTCTGGCCCAGGTCGACTGTCAGGGCAATAACCTCATAACCGTAATTCTCTTTCAGCCAGGGGATGATAATCGATGTATCCAAACCACCAGAGTAAGCCAGCACTACTTTCGGCATATGTATAACATCTCCTCATTTTAAATTTATTAATTAAATTGCAAATAAGATTTAATACCGATTTTTATTAAAAACTTTATATTTAGATATTAGCCACTTATCTTTAGATTTAAATATTGATCATTTTACCCGTTTTTATAACTTTATAATTCTATACCATCCTATTAATCCTGTGCTATTTATATCAGCATGGCCAGGACTGCCTTCTGGGCATGCAGGCGGTTTTCCGCCTCATCCCAAACCACCGAGTGGGGCCCGTCAATAATTTCATCCACTACCTCTTCACCCCGGTGAGCCGGCAGGCAGTGCAGGAAAATGTAATCGGGCCTGGCAT
>JAQVLS010000134.1 GCA_028704035.1 Desulfotomaculaceae bacterium
GTATGAAAGGTTTTGCAGGAGGTTTTCTTCGGCGAAGATGCGGTCGATCATTCTCTGCCTGATGGAAATAGTTTTGCTGTTGCCGGGCATAATAGACACCTCGCTTTATTTCCTGTTCTATTATAAACCCGTTTGATGTTTATATGGTAGGTTTGTTTATAGAAACATCTTTACGGTTTTCATTAATACGAATCTGGCAGCAGCTTTCTTAATTCTATGGGCAGAGGGAACAGGATAGTGGTATTGGTTGAGTTTGCCACCTCTGACAGGGAGCGCAACGTCCGCAGGGTCAACCCGCCCTTTACGCCGGTTAGTATCTCTGAGGCCCGGGCCAGCTGTTCAGCTGCCTGACGTTCTCCTTCCGCCTGGATTATTGCCGCCCGCCTGCTTCTTTCTGCTTCAGCCTGGCGCGCGATGGCCCTAGTCATCTCTGACGGCAGGATCACGTCCTTGATTTCTACTGATGTAACTTTAATTCCCCAGGGGTCAGTAGCTTCGTCTACTATTTTTTGTACTCTTTGGTTTAGCTTTTCACGCTGTGAAAGCAGATCATCAAGTTCAGCAGTGCCCACGACACTTCTCAGGGTAGTCTGGGCGTACTGGTTAGTCGCCGTGTGAACATTCTCCACGTTGACTATTGCCTTGTCCGGGTCTATAACCTTGTAATAAAGGACCGCGTTGACCTTGCAGGTGACATTGTCTCTGGTGATCACTTCTTGCGGCGGCACGTCGAAAACGATCACCCGCAGGGAGACCCGGATTATTCTGTCAACAATCGGAATAATCAAAATAAGACCAGGCCCTCGTACATTAATCAGCCTTCCCAACCTGAACAAAACTGCCCTTTCATACTCAGGCAGGATTTTCACCGCAGAGGTGATAACAGAGAAAATTAAAACGACTAATATTATTACTGAAAAAAGGTTATACATTTAATCTTCCTCCTTCTTTACTGGATCTGTGTCATCATTATTAACGATTGAAGTGACAAAAAGAGTCATGCCCTGCCGTTCAAGCACTTTTACTTTTTCACCCTGCAGAATAGTATGTCCGTTTTTAGCCATAGCTTGCCATATTTCTCCCCTGATTCTAATCATGCCTCCGGGATCAAGTTCAGTAACGGCGTAAGCAGTTTTATTTTGAAATTCGACTTCCCCGTGCACGGGTTTGTGCCTGCGGATGCGGGATACGCCCATAACGATTATTGATAAAAGTATCGCGCCAACTACACCCACCCCCAGCACCAGGAGCTTAAAAGCAGAAAACCAGCCGGCCGGCATCAAAGGCTCGACCGGAAAAAACAAAATGCCCAGGACAATGCTTATCAGACCCCCGACACCCAGCACACCGTAGGTCGGGGTGACAAATTCCGCCACCAGAAGTCCGGTACCCAGCAGAATTAAGAATACTGCCGTCAGGTTCCCCCGAAATAAGCCCATTCCGGCCAGGCCTAATATAATGCTTATTGAACCAGCGATCTCGGGTAGCAAAAACCCGGGGGAGTAGAAGCCGATGATCAAGCCATAAATGCCGACCATCAGCAAAATCATAGCGAAAGTGGGGTTGCTGACGAGGTGGAACAGCTGTTCATTTACGGTTAAGGGCAGTTCAGTGATCCCGGCTCCTGCTGTGGTGAGGCGCCTCTCGCCGGCATTGGTTTTGACGGTCCTGCCGTCAATTATTTTCAGTAATTCGACCGTGTCGGCGGCGTTTATATCCACCATCCCCTTATCAAGGGCCTCACTGTTGTTCAGGGTCAGGTTTTCCGTGACAAATTTTTCTGCCAGGTCGGCCGGGCGTCCCCTTTCAGCGGCAATGCTTTTCATATGGCCGGCTAAAAAATTAATGGTTTTTTGGTCTGCGGTTTGGGGGGATTCGCCGGGAGTGGCCATAGTTACCGGCATGGCGGCCCCGCAGGTGGTGGCGGGGGACATGGCGGCGATATGCCCGTTAATCAGGATAAAGGTGCCGGCTGAGGCTGCTATGGCGCCCTGTGGATTAACGTATGTGATGATTGGGACGTTTGAAGCGGACATTGCCTGTAAAATGTCGAGGGTGGCCGACACCAGTCCGCCCGGGGTGTTGAGTAATATTAAAACAGCATCGGCCTGGTTCTTTTCTGCCATGCGCAGGCCTCTTTGGATATGCCTGGCCGTGCCTTCCGTCACGGTTTCGTCTATTTTAATTGAATAGACGGCAGGCTGCTTGTTTTGGCCGGGAGAGGGCGCCGCAAAACAGAGCCACATGCTGGAAAAAATGATCAGGCATAACAGGAACCCGCATTTTTTAAGCTTCATTTTTTTCACCTTCAACTGGTAAAGTAAAATATAATAACCTTTCACGGACTTGTAATTGCTAACTTTAATTAGCTATTATCAAATTCGCTTAGAATATTCTATAAATATCAAAATTGTTCGCGGGATATGATATTATAATTAAAAGGCATGACCTGCCTGTGGAGGAAAAAATGCGTCCGGCTGTAGGAGGAGTGGTGGCTATGGGAGGCGCAAGCGATAAAGATCGTTATCAGACCGCAGTTTTTGCCGGAGGCTGTTTCTGGTGCATGATCGCGCCCTTTGCCGAAGCGAAAGGTGTTATTGAAGTTATACCGGGCTATACGGGAGGAGATAAAGAAAATCCTTCTTACCATGAGGTCTGTTCAAATTTGACCGGGCACTGCGAGGGGGTGCGGGTTACCTTCGACCCTGTTTTGATAGATTATGAAGAACTGCTGAATATTTTCTGGCGGCAGATTGACCCGACCGATGCGGGCGGCCAGTTTTTTGACCGGGGGACGTCTTACCGGACGGCTGTATTTTATCACGATCAGACACAGAAAGAAAAAGCGGAAGCGTCTAAAAAAGAACTAAACAGCAGCGGTAGATTTAACAAGCCTGTTGTGACGGCTATCCTGCCCGCTTCTACTTTTTACCCGGCGGAGGATTACCACCACGACTATCACAAGAAGAACCCCGAACATTATAAGCGGTACCGCAGGGGATCAGGGCGTGACGCTTTTATAGATAAACACTGGAGCAAATGAGAGAAAAACACACTATGGTGATCTTTTCCACAACCTTATAGAAAGGTTTGATTAAAGCTGGCAAAAGAAAAATTGACTGAGATACAGTACCAGGTTACTCAAAAAAACGCCACTGAGCCGCCTTTCAAAAATGAATACTGGGATAACAAGAAGGATGGTATTTACGTTGACGTCGTCTCCGGCGTGCCGCTTTTCAGTTCAAGGGACAAATTTTATGCGGGCTGCGGCTGGCCCAGCTTTACCAGACCGCTCGACCCGGAGGAAGTAGTTGAAAAAAAAGACCTGAGCCGTTTTATGATCCGCACCGAGGTGCGCAGCAGGTCGGCCGATTCGCACCTGGGCCATGTTTTTGACGACGGCCCGAAGCCGCTCGGCACACGTTACTGTATTAATTCAGCCGCCTTAAGGTTCATACCGAAAGATGACCTTGAAAAAGAAGGTTACGGCCAGTATGCGGACCTGTTTTAAGAGGAACGGGGACACACCTTCTGTTTAAAGAGAGCCCAGATAAGGGGTTCTTTTTTTGTTGGCAGGTATCGATTGGTTTTTGTCTAATATAAATAAATCAGTGTTTATGTGATCGGGGAGACAAAGATAATGAAATGGAAGGCCGTGCTGAAAAATTTAGACGTCATAACCATCATTGCCGCCAGTGTCGGCGCAATTGTTTTGCACCACCTGGGCATCATACCGGAGACTTACGTGATCTCCATCCTGCTGATGCTCCTGGCTTTGCACGTGCTGCAGGAAGCGCTGAGGGGAGAGGAGATCAAAGAGGACATCAAGACCATTGCCCAAAATGTGCAGATTACCGACTCCGAGGTTGGCCTGATCAAGCCCAGGGAACTTCTGGTCTACACTGAGGAGTTTGCCTTGAAAAACAGGGGTGAGGTGTGGTGGTTTAACGCGTGCTGCTCGATGTTTCGCTCCCAGGAGATTTTTGACAGATTGTTAAAAACCTCAATTGAAAGCTCAAGAACTTCTAAAATATATTTTGTGATGAATAAGACCATGAAAGAAGCCTGGGATAAAGACGTCAGACCTAAAATTGAAAAATGCCGCAACCGGGACAAGGTGCAGGAACCGGTATGGCGTAATATTGATGAAAACATCGCCTTCCAAATGATCGATGTTGGGGTCGATAAGGAGGCCAAGGAAGCTCTCCTGGCCTTCTGGGGGGAGCCGTTTATGATGGAACTGGACCACGAGGGGCAGCATGTGCCGAGATACCTGATCCATGTCAAATGCCAATCCGAGCTCATTTCCCGCCTGCAGGACGTTTTCGTAAAATGCCGCCTGAAAAACAGCTGACGCGGGTAATTTTTGATTTTATTAATAAAATATTAATTTTATGAAAGCTTAAGTTAATCTCTATTTGTTAGAATATGGTCATAAGTAAAATGATTGTGGAGTTGATGATATGCCTGTCCCACCCGACGAGGGATTGCTGACAAACCAAAAAATCAAGGAAGACTGGCTGTCGGCCCTTAACGGCCTGGTGAAACAGCTGAAAGAATGGCTCAGGCCGCAGCACGGCATGTCCTGTCCATGCTGTACACCGGTCTGTGAGATTATTGAGACGATAATAGAACTGGATGAAGAGCATATAGGCAGCTACAGCGCGCCCATGCTGTATTTAAAAATGAAAAACATATTTATCGAACTTAAGCCGGCCGGCAGGTTTGCCATTGGGGCGATAGGCCGTGTAGACATGATCAACAACGGGCGGAACTTTTCTCTCTTATACTCCAGCAAGGGTGGCTGGATCTGCATGGAAAACAGGCAGCCGCTGACCAAATCCTTGTTTCTGGAACTGCTCGCCGATCTGGCTCAAAAGCAGCCGGATTCCAGCCCGCGACGACTCATATAAAGTCCTAATCCACCTTTCTTAAAAAATATTCTGCAGACTTAAAGATTCTTTTTCTGGAATATGCTTGATCATTAACTTCAGTTCCGACAGCTGTCCCCATGAAAGGGAAGTGTTCTTTGT
>JAQVLS010000135.1 GCA_028704035.1 Desulfotomaculaceae bacterium
CTCATCATCTACTTCATGGGTGAGGGCGTTGATCCCAACGTCAACAGAGAACGACTGTTGTCGCCCTGGGTAATTCCCAGGGATTAAATGGCACTGATTAATGTTTCTGGTAAACCGATCACGCATGAATGCCATAAGGAGTAAAACCGGTGGCATAAAAAACATAACAATAGAAAACACTTCGCCATATTGCATCAAATAATCGTTCATAACAGCACTCCTCTTGTTTGATATAGCAAAAAATCATGTCATAAACTTAAAACCTTTAAACAAATACACGCCCAAGATCGCATTAAATCCCACAGCAGAGAAAACACTAAATCGTTCAGGGACACCAAAATATTCTTTTGGAACAATACCTGTTCCTATAGCCCCAATAAACATAAGGGATAAAGCAACCGTTGCCCAAACAGCTAATGAACGATACTGCCTCTCGCGATAACCACCAAGCATTATTGTTATAAGGGAAACGATAGAAAGAAGCACGACCAATACCGTTACTACGTAAATATGTACGATATCTTGAAAACTTCCCGCGTTTCCACTTTCTGAAAGAGGAAACATTCCATAACCGACATAAGATATCCAATTCATTGTGGCAAACAAGTAAATACCAATTCGTATAGTTCTGTTTAATTTTTGCTGAATAAACACGCATACCATCATAATAGAAATCATACCACATACACCGTAGAGTGATGAAAGTTGATTCCACAACATTTTAGATGGTGCATTATCTGCACTTAAATCACTAACTGCCTGGGCCAACCAATTGTAGTTTGGATAAGCTAAAGGTGCAAACACAACTGCCGCTGTATATGATAACAAGCTAACTATCCCCAATAGTCCCATCCATTGAATTAAATTTTTCTTTTTCATTGAATACAATTTCACTCCTATTTAAATTTGATTGTCACTATAAAATTTCCCGAATTGTGTTTATATCTCTTCCATTAAAAAACATCCAACCTGACCACTCGCGACCCCTGACATCTAACCCGGCCACTCGCGGGGCTATGACATCTAACCTGACCACTTAACTATCAAATACTGCTCATATGGACTTGTTTCCGCGAAGCGAAAAAATCTCGTTTCTCCTCAATGGGTTTCATACCCATATGTGCTAAGAGCCTTGATATATAAGGCTATTTTACACACTCAATCTTTTACCCGCGACATCAATACCACGCACTCGACATGTGATAGTTAGGCTAAACCCAGTGGTCAGAATGGATGTCAGAATTCAGCATCAAAAACCCACTCAAAGCCCCTAAAATAGCCATTTCTTTGACGTCCTTACAAAAGCTTCCTTCTATTCACAGCATGAATTTCAGCCATATGGTTGAGAGAGTAATATTGATGTCGCCGAAACACAATGAGCAGCATCACTGAAAAGTTCAATCATGCTTCTCACTCTTTGCGCCTTAATTCATTTCGTTTCTTTTTTTCCAATTGATCAAGAATAGAACGCCGATTATAAATGCAGGAACCGCAATAGTTAGACTCCATGATATAGCAAGATACCACTGTAATCCCGAATTAATCACATTGAATGTCACAAGTCCAATATATATAAGACCCGCAGCAAAATAGCTTACTGCGCCTACAATTTCCTTCCTCCAAGCTATGACAAGCAAGACGATCATAATGATGGACGGAATATTGTGCATGAGCAAACCGAGCAAGATTTCTCCTGCGCTTTTCCCTGGTTCAAACACATCAAGCGAAAACAACGTCAGGAAACAAATAAACAAAATCGATAAGATTCTCGGTGTCCAAAACAGTATTTTTCCTGTCTTTTTCATTTTGTTCCTCCTCTTTCATATTAAAGCCAACTTTTAGTAATACATCTTAACTTATTGGTTTACTAATATTGTTTCAGCTAACCCAAAATGTCCGGCAATAGACGGCATATATTGTCCGTAACTTGACGGAATTAATGACCAGAATATAACTCCCCTTTGGGGGAAGGGAGAATTAACTCAACTCTCCCTGAACCACCAGCTTCACCATGTGGTCATCAATAATCCTTCGATTGTTCTGTGCTCCATAAAGCAAACAATGAGTACAGACCTTGTTTACTATCCGTGCCGCACCACTGGAGAATTTAAAAATTTCATCTACCGCGCTGTCCGAGAAAATATCATGTTCGGCACCAGCATAAGCTAGGTGGCTTTTCACGTATTCACCCACCTGGGCACGATCCAAGTGAGGTAATTTACACTGTAGATCAATCCGCTGCCTGATGGCGGCGTAGGATTGGAGTCTTAATCTATCCCATAGTTCACTCTGGCCTACCAAAACCAAAGCCATAGGACTCTGGGCGTCCATCTTGAAATTGAGCAAGAAGCGTACTTCTTCCAGCATTTCTTTATCCAGAAGATGGGCTTCATCTACAATTACTACTGGCTGCATCTGATGTATACCCTGTAAAAGCTCAATCTCACGGTGTAATTGTCTTTTGGCGTTGCCGCGATAGAATTTGGCTTCACAGCCTAACTGCTCTAATAGCCCTTTGTAGAAATGTCTCGGGGTCAATTTGGAATCGGCCAAGTACATTACCATAAATTTTGATGCATCTAAAATATCTTTAAATCTGCGTATGGTGGTGGTTTTCCCTGTTCCGCTATCACCTGTAACTACCGCAAATAGCTGCCGTTTGGCTGCGTACTCCAGCCTCCCCAGGATTTCCTCTAACATGTGAGACTGATACAAACTTTCAGTAGGAATATCTCGTGAAAACGGAATTTTGGATAATCTGTAATATTCTTCAAACATCTTTGCCGTCCTCCTTCCATACAGTTCGGTAGGAAACGGCGGGAAGATGAGATTCTTTTCTCTCTTGATTCTTCTTGGCGGCTGCATCCAGCAATCTTGAAGAATCGGTTTGGACTTTTTGCATATGCTCAGGTAGTTTAGGCCTTTTTGCGCTTCGCTCCCCAATAATCAGTTCCTTGGCTGGGAAAGGCTTGTACCCGTCATATTCAATGGTCAGTTTGATTATTGCATAATATAACTACCGGGAATTGCAAAGTGGAATTCCCTAAAGTTGCAGAGTAAAATTCCCTGTTATTGCAAAGAGGCCATTGTAGCGTCCCCCAAAAAGCCCTACCCTTGTAGTTGACAGACTATGAGGGGGGGAGAAACGGAGGATGCTGACAATGACCCAAGTAAATTTTATCAGAGAAATGTTCTTTGAAAAAGGCTTGAATTATGCGGAGATCTCCAGGATGAGCGGCTATGACGTTAAAACCGTAAAAAAGTATATATTTCAGGAAGACTTTAACAAGCCGGCAAAACCAAAGCAAACACGTAATTCTAAACTGGACCCATTCAAAAAAGAGATCGACAAGTGGCTGGAAGCAGACAAAAGCTCCAGAAAAAAACAGCGTCATACAGCGCAAAGGATATTTAACCGCCTCTGCAAAGAATATGATACCTTTGACTGCTCTTACCGCCTGGTGGCCGAATATGTGGCACAAAAGAAACGGGAGCTCTATAGCGGCGAAAAACAGTTTTACTTTAAGTTGCAGCATATCCCCGGAGAAGCCCAAGTGGATTTTGGAGAAGCTGACTTTTTGGATCAAAGCGGGGTGAAACAAAACGGTCATCACCTGAACATCTCCTTTCCCCACAGCAATGGGGGCTATACTCAGCTATTTCTGGGCGAGAACCAACAGTGCCTGATGGAAGGGCTCAAAAACATCTTTCATCATATCGGTGGTGTACCAAGACGCATCTGGTTCGATAACCCCAGCACCATCGTTACAAAGGTCCTGAAAAACGGTGAACGTATCCTTACCGAGGCATTCTCGCGCTTTATGAACCACTGGGGTTTTACCGCTGCTTTCTGTAACGTGGCCAGTGGTCACGAAAAGGGCAGTGTGGAGAACAAGGTAGGTTACCACCGCAGAAACTTTTTTGTGCCCCTGCCCCAGGTGGATAATCTGCAAAAGTTCAACCGACATCTTTTAGAAGAATGCGATGCTGATATGAACCGGCGCCATTACATGAAGCAGAGCACTGTCCAGGAGCTGTTTAAAGAAGACCTGGAAAGCCTTTTACCTTTGCCGACAGTGCCTTTTGATTGCTCGCAGTTGGTCACAGTACTGACTGACAGCTCAGCCAGATTTACGTTACATAAGGGCAAGCACACTTACTCCACAGCACCCAGGTACGCCAGCACAACCCTTCATGCCCGGCTCACCGCCTATGAGGTCATTGTCCTGGACGAAAACTACCGAGAGGTAAAAAGGCACCCCAGGCTTTACGGGGACAAGCCCCAGCAGTCTATGGACTGGTTGCCCTATCTGACGCAGTTGTCTCGGCGTCCGGCGGCACTGAAATACTCAGGTATCTACAAGTTGTTCCCGGAAGATGTAACATCTTTCCTGGAAGGCCTGAGTATCCCTGGCAAAAAAGATGTTCTAACAGCCCTTGCCAGGTTGAGTAAGGAAGCTGATTTCCCAAGAGCCATAACAGCCTTAAAGACAGCCGTGGGATACGGTGCTGAAGATGCAGACAGTATCATCGCTACCTTTTCTCGCTTAAACAGCCAGGTAATGGAGTTTCAGCCCTTGAGCTTGGCCCCAAGTGTGCCCCATATGCCCTCTTATGTACCATGTATAAATGATTATGATCAGTTCTTCCTGAAAGGGGGCAAAGGCGTTGAAACAGCAAATCGCTGAGGTCTGTAAAAAGCTACGGTTAAGCAAAAACATCGCAGAAAATTGCGGCCGAATCCAGGCGGAAAGCAATGAAGAACACCTTTTAAAAGTGCTGCAGCAGGAGCTTTTCTACCGGGAAACGGTACGTAAAAGCCGTCTTTTAAAGCAGGCTGGATTCTATACCTTAAAGACCTTTGACGGGTATTGTTTCGATGAGATCCGCATGCCGGCAAATCTTGAAATTGATGATTTAAAGCAGGCCAATTTTATTGAACAAAAAAAGAATCTCATTCTTTATGGTAACGTTGGTGCCGGCAAAACCCACATGGCCATTGCTCTGGGGGTAACCGCGTGCGCA
>JAQVLS010000136.1 GCA_028704035.1 Desulfotomaculaceae bacterium
CCTGACACCCGATATAAGAATGCGTTTCGTAGACGCGGGCCATATTCTCGGTTCGGCTATGATTGAAATAAGCGTCTGTGAGAACGGTTCAGATACAAAGTTGGTTTTTTCCGGTGATATTGGCAATAAGGACCAGCCCATTGTCAAAGATCCATCATATATTGATGAAGCAGATTATGTAATCATGGAGTCGACTTATGGCGCTCGCCTGCATGATCAAGAAGAAAAAGAAATAGAGTTGCTACACAGTGTGATCTGGGAAACCTACAATAAAGGAGGTAATTTGGTTATCCCCGCTTTTGCGGTTGAGCGTACACAGGACCTTCTTTATCACTTGTATTTGTTGATGAAGGAAAAAAGGATGCCGGCGATGCCGATATACATCGACAGCCCGCTGGCCACGGCCGCCACAGAAATATTCTGGAAACACCATGATTTCTTTGATGAGGAAGCAGCCGAACTGATTCAAAAAGGTGAGGATCCGCATCAGATACCAGGTATTAAATTCACCAAAACTGCCGGGGAATCAATGGCTCTAAACCAGTCTGACAGGACAATAATCATATCTGCCAGTGGTATGTGCGAAGCCGGCCGGATCAGGCACCATCTTAAATACAACCTGTGGCGCCCGGAGAGCACGGTGCTATTTGTCGGTTACCAGGCGGACGGGAGTTTGGGCAGGCAGATACTTGACGGCCAGAAAACAGTCCGTATCTTTGGTGACGAAATCGCGGTAAAAGCAGACATAAAATTTATTGAGGGCTATTCATCCCATGCAGACCAGGCGGGACTGGTTGAATGGGTTAACAACTTCAGGAAGCCGCCGCGGGAAATTTTTCTTGTCCACGGTGAACCGGAAGCATCGAATGCCCTGGCGGATCTGCTCAGATCACAGCTTGGTTTTAAAGTAACGGTGCCGGTGTTGCAGCAGGTTGTGGAACTGCTGCCGGAAGGGGCCATTGCGGCGTCGGAAGACAACATAAAAACATTATATGATTCTATCGCAACCAGGCTGCAGGGGCTTTTGGCTTCAGGCATTGACAATGAAACCCGGGGGGAAATCCTCAGAGGGCTTGCCGAACTTGATTACCTTATTAAAAAAGCGGAGTAAACCGGTAGAGAGAGGAATTAGAAAATTGTATGCGATTGTCCCCAAAGGGGAGTTAACATTTTTTGCTTTTACTCACCTGGAATCATCCGGTCCCGTAACTCATGGTTTTACCACCCGTATAGGAGGCGTCGGCACAGGGTTTTACCGCAGCCTTAACACCTCCTTTCATGTCGGAGATGATGATGACCATGTGCGGACAAACAGAGACCTAGCCTGCCGGTCACTCGGCATAAATCCCCGCCATTTGGTAGCCGGTAAACAAGTGCATAGCGACGGGATCAGAGTGGTGGAAGAATGTGATCTGGGGAAGGGCGCCCTTTCTTATGATGACGCGCTGCCGGATACCGACGCTCTAATTACAGGATTGCGCGGTGTGCCCCTTTCCAGCTATTATGCAGACTGCGTGCCGATTTTTCTTCTTGACCCGGTGCGGCAGGTCGTGGCGCTGGCCCATGCCGGTTGGAAAGGCACGGCGCTTAAAATTGGACTGAAGGTAGTAGAAAGAATGACTGAGTTTTTCGGTACCGACCCGCGTCACTGTCTGGCCGGTATCGGCCCTTCCATCGGCCCCTGCTGTTATGAAGTAGACGAGCCTGTAATGAGCCGGTTCCGGGATGTTTTTCACGGCGGACGTAAGTTTGCGGAAGCTGTAGCGGCAGGCAAGTGGAAGCTCGACTTATGGGAGATCAACAGGTCAACCCTGCTTGAGGCGGGACTTAAACCTGACAATATAATAACCGCACGTTTATGCACATCATGTCATAGGGATTTGTTTTTCTCGTTTCGCGCCGAGAAAGGCAGGACCGGGCGGATGGCGTCTCTGATAATGTTGAAATAGTTCTCATGCGAAAGGAAGATGGGGATGTCCAAAATACTCGTGGTAGAAGATGAGAAGAATATACTGGAGCTGGTCCGCTTCAACCTGGAAAGAGAGGGCTATGAGGTAATATCCACCACTGATGGCGCCTGCGGCCTGGAAATGGTCCGCGAAGAGTTGCCGGACTTAATCATTCTGGATGTGATGCTACCGGGGATGAACGGTCTCGAGGTATGCCGGGAGCTCCAACAGGATTCAGCCACCAGGTTTATTCCAGTCATTATCTTAAGTGCCAGGGCGGAGGAGCTTGACCGGGTGCTGGGGCTGGAAATGGGCGCTGACGATTACATAGTAAAGCCTTTCAGCCCCCGGGAGCTTGTGGCCAGAGTCAAAGCGCGACTACGCCGGTCTGTCCTGATTGAAATCCGGGACGAGGAAAAGCTTGCCGGCAGAGTGCTGGAAATTGGCCGGCTTGTTATAGATGAGGAAAAGTATGCTGTTTATTTAAGTGGCGTTAAACAGGATCTAACCCAGAAGGAATTTGAGCTGTTGTGCTATTTAGCGCGGCGCCGGGGTAAGGTATTTACACGGGAACAACTGCTGGCACAAGTATGGGGTTACGATAATCCAGTTGATTCCCGTACTGTTGATGTGCACATCCGGCACATCAGGCAGAAACTTGAACCGGAACCGGGAGTCTGCGAGCTTATAGAGACCGTACGCGGGGTCGGTTACCGTTTTAAGGAGGACACCTAATGTCATTTGTCTTTAGAATTCTCAGGAATATTGGCTGGAGGCCGGTTGCCAGTTATTTTTTCCTGTTTGTTGTATTTATTGCTTTGGCCAAACTTTATAATTTGAACTTAATAAGTCTCTGGTATTTTGTAATCGTGTCGTTTTTTTGCAGCCTGGTGCTGGCCTGGATTTCATACAGCAGTTTAATAAACCCGTTAACAGAAGTTACTTCTATAGCTCAGAGTGTGGCCGGCGAAAACTTTGAACAGTATATGCCCACCTTTCCGCAAAATGAAATAGGTGATCTGGCGCGTGCCATCAATTGTATGGCCAAGCGTTTAAAAAGAATAACCGACCACCTGGGTGCGGAGAGGGGCAGACTGCAGGCTATTGTTAACGGGATGTCCGATGGCGTAATCATAATGGATAGCTGGGGACGTTTGATTTTACTCAACTCTGTAGTGGAAGAATTATTTAGAATTACCAACGAGGCCAGTAAAGGGAAAAATATAATCAGGGTCATTCGTAATTATGATCTGGAAAAAATACTGCACGAATCACTGGAGACAGGGAAGTCGATCAAGAAAAGGATTCAACTGTCAGCGCCTGATCGCCGGGTATTTCTAGTTCATGTAATTCCGACCGATACAGATGGAGATTCAAATGAAGTAGTAGCAATATTAAAAAACGTGACTGAAAAGAAAAAATATGAGGAAATGCGCAGTGAGTTTGTGGCTAATGTCTCACATGAGCTGAGGACCCCTCTGACATCGATTAGGGGTTTTGCGGAAACCCTATTGGACGGAGGATGTGAAGACCCAGCCAATGCAAAGAAATTTTTGTTGATCATTAACAAGGAAGCTGAAAGGCTTTCACGGTTAATTGATGATTTGCTGCGCCTCTCAAAAATAGAGCAAGATGGGTTTATAGCAAACCTCGAGGCGTTTGCTATAAAGGATCTGATCAAACTCACTTCTGAAATCATGCACCCTAAGGCGGTAGAAAAGAACCTGACCATAGACCTTGACACACCGGAGATTCTGCCGCTTGTACACGCTGACCCAGACATGATCAGGCAGGTGCTCCTCAATTTGATAGACAATGCGATCAATTATACCCAGGCGGGTGGGACTATCTGCATCAGAACCGGCATTGAACATGGCTTTATGAAGGTTGATGTGCAGGATAACGGTATCGGTATCCCGCCGGAAAACGTGGCCCGCTTATTTGAGCGTTTTTACAGGGTTGATAAAGCCCGTTCCAGGGAAATTGGCGGTACCGGTCTGGGCCTTTCCATTGTAAAACATATTTTGGAGGTCCATAAAGGCGAACTCCAGGTGGAAAGCAAGGTTGGCAAAGGGAGCACGTTTTCGTTTCTGCTGCCACTGGCGGAAACCGATCAAACATTGATCCTGTGAATGTACTTACGCGGGGGTTGAAGATGCAAACATTTGAATTTATAAAAAAAAGTCTGAAATGGCAAACCTGCGCAGGATTTGGATCTCGCCACGTCGAAATGAATCCCATTTATAATGAAAAATCATAACGTTTCGCTCATGCCTTTACCAAAAAAGCAACGCAGGCCGAAAAGATTTTTTAAGGATTTTTTGTTGGCCTCGTCTGTGCTGATACTTGTTATTTTTTTTAGCAGACATTTTGTTGTTTCCACAATTGCCAGTCCGCAGGTTTTTGCAATTGAGACAGTCAGCCAGACAACAACGCTGGATGGTATCCTGATTAAAGAGGAGAAAGTGGTTAAATCACCGTGCAACGGCAGGCTCCATCTGGCCCGGCCGGATGGCGAACGCTTGGAAATGGGGGGTAAGGGGGCTGAAATAATTTCTTCTGAACAGGGCGCCGCTGAAGTAACATTTGACATTTACACCGATGCGACCGGTATTTTATGCAACCACCTGGACGGCTATGAGAGTATCCTTTCTCCCGCAAACATTGGAGTATTGGAAATACCGACAATAGAAAAAATAGATGACAAACCGCTCTCCGATGGAGCTAAAGTTGATAAAGGGCAACCCGTATTTAAAATTATTGACAACCTTTCTCCTGTATACATATACGGCGCCATGCCAAAATCAGCTTTTGCCGAAGGTTATTGGGATGAACCGGAATCCCTGCCGGTTTCCTGGAATAATATCAGTTTCAGCATCACACCCGGCGAACTAAACGATGCTTCCGAAAGCGTAGAGGGTTTATTCCTCCTGTCAGGTTTTCCTGAACAAATAATTCATCACCGCAGGGTTAGAATTAATGTAACAACCAGGGCGCTGAAAGGTCTTCTGGCGCCGGAGCA
>JAQVLS010000137.1 GCA_028704035.1 Desulfotomaculaceae bacterium
CCCTGGCGGGTTCAAGATCTTTTAGCCCGCGCTCCTTTCTTAAATGCTGCAGCGCGTAATAAAGAGTGATGGCGCCCTCCGTAACCAGATCTATTCCCTCGATAATGCCGGTAGGAGGCACTGTGCTGCTGTCAGAATCCAGGTCAACAGTTATTTCCTTGTCCAGTATCCGGCTTGCCATCATGCTGGTGGAACCGCCGCATACCACTTTGACACCTGCAGCGCCGGCAAGTTTTTCAACTGCGGATGTATCTTTTTCCGCTTCCTGGGGAGGCCCGATCAACGCCGTTAGTTTCCTGGCCTTCCTCGCTTTGACTACTACTATGCTCACGTCATCGCCCGGGAGTCCGCCATAAAGCAAATTACATTGGGCGGTTATTTCGCTGGCCCAGTCCGCAGCCTCATAATCGGAGGCCGCCAGCTTTTTTATAAACCTGCCGACCTGTATTTCTCCCCAGCCGAAATTCCAAACTCCGCCGATGCCGGCATGGAGTACTCCGTCGCTCAGCATTACCAGCCAATGGCCTTCCTTTAACTGAAAATGCGCCTCATCAATCTTTTTTTCGCCTATTATCCTGGTGACCCGGTGCAAATTTTGTAACAAGCCCCCACAGCCGAAATAGGACTTGGGGTTATCGAATTCCGCCAGGTAAGAGCGCCCATCTTGGAAAACCTGTAATATGGAAAAAGTACTGTAGGCCAGGTTCCGCACTTTATCTACAGGCAAAGTATTAGCCATAGTCTCAATGACTTCATCAATATGACTGCCCATTTTCAACATGGTAGCGGCAGTTTTAGCGGTAATGCGGGAAAGGATATTGGCCTTTACGCCGCTGGCCAGACCGTCGGCCAGGACGATTACCGAGGAGTCTGTGGATTGGAGGATCTCAATAGAGTCGCCGCATAGCTCTTCACCTTTTTTGTTCAACTGTGATATGCCAATGTCAAGGTAGAGCTTCATGTTTTTTTCCTTTCTACTCTCTCATCAGCTTAATTAGTTGACCACCAGGTTTCCGCAGTCGTTTCTCCCAAAGGTCCGGCAATAATCCGGCAGGAGTCATTTCACCCCGTATAAGGCGGAGAACACCTCATTTTCAAACAATTCAACAACGTTTTTGCTGGTTATTTTCGTGAAAACTTTTTCCCCAATCATTACCGTTACGCCTTCCGAGCAGCATTCCAGGCAAAAGATCCCTTTAAGGGTCACAATATCATCCAGTTGATAATGTGCAATCAGGTTTTCAATTTCCGCAATGACGTTTTTAGACCCGCGCAAAAAACACGAGCTGCCGACACATACCTGAATAACCAGCATTTAAACGCCTCCAAAGGTATCTTGAATAAAAAAAATACATCAAAATAAGGTTCTATTCGTCATTGTGCCGTTTAAATCCTTTAAAATACATGTTAAAATAGATATTTCTAAAAGGAAATATTGGCGGGTATACCCAGCTTTAAGATCTGTGCCGTTATTGGAAGAAAGGTTGTTGCAAAAAAGGTAGACAGAAATCAAATGTATGATAGAATTTTTATTAGCTGTGAGAAGAAAGGGTGGTAGTTTTGAAAAATACACTTGCTGTTCTGGTTGTTAACAAGCCTGGAGTGCTGGCGCGCATATCCGGTCTTTTAAGCCGGCGGGTGGTGAATATTGAAAGCATCGCGGCCGGTTATACCGAGGAGCCGGATGTGACCCGCATCACCCTGGAAGTGAAGGGTGACGAGCAGTCGCTCGAACAGGTAATCAAGCAGCTTTCTAAATTGGTTGACGTAATTAAAATCGTCGAGCTGAAAACAGGGGAATCAGTTGAACGTGAACTGGCGTTGATCAAAGTGATCGCTGAAAACAACCGCAGGTCTGATATTGTCAACCTTGTTTCGGTATTCAGGGCGAATATCATTGACGTAAATAGAGAGACGATGATCATAGAAATCCTGGGTGATGCGCAAAAGATCAACGCGTTCTGCTCTGTGCTTGAAGATTACGGCATTGTCGAGCTGGTCCGGACGGGAAAGATTGCCCTGTCCAGAAAACCCCAAGCCGTTAAACAATAAAGCAGGGATCTTAACTGTTTGTGTATCTTTGACATCATTGACATTTATATAGCAAAAGTATATATATAGTAGTATATATAAAATTATTGACAATTGTTATACCGGGGAGGTTCCGCCCATGTCAGGCGTAAAAAGGATAATGATCAGCCTGCCGGATTCACTTTTAGCGGAAGTAGACGGTATCGCGGCGGCTGACCGGCTTAACCGCAGCGAGTTCATACGGAAAGCGATGAGTTTTTATATAACTGAATGCAAACGGCGTCTGTTGAGAGAGCAGATGAAAAAAGGCTATCTGGAGATGGCTAAGATAAATCTGGATCTGGTCGTAGAGCATTATCGCCTGGAAGCAGAAGTGCATGAAATATATGGACTGCTCGTCCCGGAGGTAAAATAAAATATGCTAATCAACAGGGGGGATATTTATTATGCCGACCTAAGCCCGGTTGTAGGTTGTGAACAGGGCGGGACAAGACCGGTGCTAATAATTCAGAACGACATCGGCAACCAATACAGCCCCACCACTATAGTGGCCGCGATAACTTCAAAGATCGACAAACCAAAGCTGCCTACGCATGTGCCCTTGCCGGTGACTTCCGGCGGGCTTGACAAAAATTCGGTAATACTGCTGGAACAAATCAGGACCATCGACAAGAGCAGGCTATTAGAAAAAGTACATTCCCTGGATAACGACACAATGGCCAAAGTAAACCAGGCGGCAGAAATAAGTCTGGGCCTGGTAGACCTCTAAAGCCGGACAAAAAATAATAGTTTTCGAAAAAAAACCTTAACTCGGTGCTGTTATCCGCGCAAGGTTTTTTAATTGTACAGGAAATTATGCTTTTCTATAATTGTGGATAAGTGACCTGCAGGTCGCCGCAGGTGAATTTGTTCTATTTGTATCAATATTGTAAGGAAGGTTTAGTATGGAAAAGCGCGTCAGTAAAGGCGGTTCTTCCCCGCAGGGGGCGACGCCGGTTGCAGGAGGAGTCAACTTTGCCCTCTTTTCAAGATATGCTGCAGGTGTAGACCTGCTTCTGTTTGACCATCCTCTGGATGCGGTTCCCACGGAGATCATCCGGATTAATCATCGGACTCGGTTTGTCTGGCACTGTTTTGTGGCGGGTCTGGCCCCCGGACAGCTTTACGCTTATCGCGTGCGGGGCCCCTACCAGCCGCAAAACGGCCTGCGCTTCAACCCCAACCGCCTGCTGATCGACCCCTACGCCAGGGCCATTACAGGCAAGTTTGTGCCGGGGATATGTCACCTCGGTTATGATCCCGCTTCGCCCCTGGCTGATTTCTCATTCAACGGGCTGGATAATGCCGGCGGTGCGCCTAAATGCATCGTGGTAGATAACCGGTTTGACTGGGAAGGGGACGCTCCGCCGCGCATTCCCCATCAGGAAACAATTATTTATGAGGTCCACCTGAAGGGATTGACAGCGCATGTGACGTCGGGTGTGAAGCATCCGGGAACCTACCTGGGCGTCATTGAAAAAATACCGTATTTAAAGAGTCTCGGAATAACCGCAGTGGAGTTTTTGCCTGTCCACCATTGTCACTCGGAGGACTTACTGTTAAAGAAAGGCCTGACCAATTACTGGGGCTACAACACCCTGGGTTTTTTTGCCCCCGACAACCGGTTCAGCACCGGCAGCTACCCGGGCTGCCAGGTGCAGGAATTTAAACAGATGGTTAAAGCGCTGCACAAAGCAGGTCTGGAAATTATCCTCGACGTCGTTTACAACCATACCTGCGAAGGCGACGAGCGGGGCCCCACCCTTTCTTTCAGGGGGATCGACAACATCACATATTACAAGCTGCAGAAGGATAAGAGATACTATACCGACTTCAGCGGCTGCGGCAATACTTTGAATTTTGACGAGTTTCAGGTCGTCAAGATGGTGATGGATTCACTGCGCTACTGGGTGAAAGAGATGCACGTAGACGGTTTCAGGTTTGACCTGGCGACGATACTTGGGCGGGAAAAGGGCTGCTTTTCCCGGGAAGCGGGATTATTTAAGGCGATCCACCAGGATCCCGTTTTGGCGGGAGTGAAGCTGATTGCCGAGCCCTGGGACGCTACTCATGGTTCCTACCAGTTGGGGAATTTCCCTGCTGACTGGGCTGAATGGAACGGCGCTTACCGTGACTGCGTCAGAAAATTTGTTAAGGGAGTCCCGGGGGTGCTGCCGGAAATGGGGTACCGTTTAACAGGCAGCTCTGATTTTTTTGCTCATGGCGGGCAAACGCCGTGCAGCAGCATTAATTTTGTTACCTGCCATGACGGGTTTACTCTCAATGATCTTGTCTCATATAAGAAAAAGCATAATGAAGCTAATCTGGAAAACAATAAAGACGGCGCCAATGAAAACAATTCATTTAACTGTGGCCGGGAGGGCGCCACTACTGATCAAATGATTATTGAACGCAGGAAAAAAAATATTAAAAATTTTTTTGCGCTTCTGCTGATATCCCAGGGAATCCCCATGATCCTGGGCGGGGACGAGTTTTTGCGGACCCAGAAAGGAAACAACAACGCCTACTGCCAGGACAATGAGAGCAGTTATTTTGACTGGTCTCTGGCGGATACCAATCAGGATATGATCAATTACGTCCGGCAGATGATCGCATTTAGAAAATGCCACCCCCATTTTTGCCAGGGTAAATTCTTTACCGGCTTGGATCTTGACCTGGATGCTATGAAAGATATCAACTGGTATTCAGGAGATCTCGGCCCGCCGGATTGGTTCAACCCGAAAAAGGGTTTTCTGGCCTTCCTGATTCAGGGGAGTGAATTGACAAGGCCGGCATGCAGGGAAAAGGAATGTGATATTCTGGTTATTCTTAACGCTCTTGAATCAGGAAAGATCTTCAGCCTCCCCAGGACCCGGCCCGGCG
>JAQVLS010000138.1 GCA_028704035.1 Desulfotomaculaceae bacterium
CCCGGTTGGTTCTTTTCAAGCTGTCCGCGCGCATGGCCTCGACCAGGCCGGGCGCTTGTTTCCGGATCACGGCCAGGGTTGCCTCAGGAGTGTTGTCCCTGGAGCTAAAACCTGTACCGCCGGAGGTGAAAACCAGGTCAAGCTTTTTCCTGTCCGACATACTGATCATAGCTTCTTTTAAAAGGTCCATGTCGTCAGGAACGACCATGTAGCTTGCCACTTCACCCAAAGATTTTACCATCTCTCTGATGGCTGGTCCGCTTTCGTCTACCCGCTCACCGCGGGAGCCCTTATCGCTGACAGTAATGATACCGATCTTGTACAAAGCCGCCCACTCCTATTTTAAATATAGTGTCGGGAACATTTCCCGGCTGGCAGGGCAGTTTTTAACCCGCCGATCCGCTATCCAGGCCAAATTTCTTCACCTGCGCGCTGAAAGACACCGCTTTTACCCCCGCTCTTATGTACCAGCCTGATGGCGCCGATAACCATCTCCCGGTCCACCGCCTTGCACATGTCATAAATGGCTAGGGCCGCCACCGATACAGCGGTCAGGGCCTCCATTTCTATCCCGGTCTGCCCGGTCATCCTTGCTTTGGCCTCAATTTCCACCTTGCTGCGCTCGCGGTCGGGACGAAAGTGCACATCGACCCCCGTCAGCGCCAGGGGGTGACAAAGAGGTATTAAATCCGGCGTCTTTTTGGCCGCCATGATCCCGGCCACCCGGGCCAACCCGAATACTTCTCCCTTGGAAACCTTGCCTGCCAGGATCAATTCCAGCGTTTCCGGACGCATGGACACTTCTCCCCGGGCAACCGCCTCCCTGCGGGTAATCTCTTTTCCTCCCACTTCCACCATCCTGGCCTGGCCCTGTTCATCCAGGTGAGTTAAACCACTCAAAACAACATCTCCTTTATAAGTTCTTGTTTGGGTTCAACCCTGCCACATTATCTTGCCGCAGTCGCGCAGGTTGTAACCACCTAATTTGGCTACCTCCTCCTGAAATTCGGGCATATTCATTACTTCCAATAACCGCCGGATATAAGGCGAGTCCCAGTACTCGCCGGGTATACACAGGTCATAGCGCTCCTCTACGATACCGGTAAAGTCCAGGTCAAGGGCTCGGGCCGCCGCCCGTATGCCCAGCCCGGCGTCTACCGCCCCTGCCTTAACCGCGACGGCTACAGCCATATGAGTATACTCCTCATGCTCGTAGCCATTGATTTGTTCCGGATCAATGCACTGCTCCCGCAGCAGATAATCAAGCAGGATTCTAGTGCCGGCGCCGCGCTGCCGGTTAACATAGCTGATGTCTTCCCTGGTCAAATCTCTCAGATCACAGATGTTCATGGGGTTGCCTTTAGCCAGGATCAGTCCCTGCTCGCGGTAAACCAAGTTTACCAGAGTTGTCTTCCTGCCGGAAAGCAGCCTTTTTACATAAGAAACATTGTAATCGCCTGTCTCCTCGTCAAGCAGGTGGATACCCGCGCAGTGAGCCTCTTTGCGCCTTAAGGCAGTAAGCCCCCCCAGGCTGCCGACATGAGCCGACGAAAGGGTGCCTTCGGGATATTTGCGTCGTAAAAAATTGGTCAGAACATCCAGAGCCAGGTCGTGGCTGCCGATGATCACGGTGGTCTCCCTGATTTCCTGCAGGGTTTTAAAAAGTTCTACCGGGGCTATGTCACCGGCATTAAATCCTTCTGATTTCTGTGGGATTCTGATCATCCCGTCAGCCAATACCAGCGACATCATGATACCGGCGCCGCGAGATATTGGGGTAGCTACAATCCTGTTCCCCACTTGTCCAAGCTTCACCCTAACAAATTCCTCTACGCCTATAGGGGAAACCATCTTTCTGGATACCGAAGCTTCGATTTTTTCTACGGGGGGAGGCACGGTGCCAAGTTTTTTAAATAACACCGGCTTGACGAAGAGGTCCAGATCTATATATGCGGATACCGGATAACCCGGCACGCCTATCGCGGGTCTGCCGTTTATCTCACCTAGTATAATAGGTTTACCCGGTTTGGTTGCTACCCCGTGTACCAGCACAGTTCCCAGGGATCTGATCGCATCTACGGTAAAATCTTCGGACCCCGCTGAAGAACCGGCATTAATCAGAACAATATCTGCTTCATCCGCAGATTTTGCCAGCATTGCCTTTATATTATCAAAGTCATCAATCGTGATTTCCCTGCGCAAGGCGATGCAGCCCCATTTCTCTACCATTGCCCCCAACATCCTGGAATTATATTCGATGATATCTCCCGGCTGCAAATCAGAACCTGGCTGAACCAGTTCCGTACCGGTCGGTAAAATAGCCACCTTCGGGCGAGGATAAACATAAATACGATCGACACCGCCGGCCAGTAAGGCTCCTATGTCAACCGGCCTGATCGAGTGGCTGGTGGATAATATCATTTCAGTCGCCACCATGTCTTCCCCCACAATCCGTACATGCTGCCAGGGGGGCACGGCCTCAATGATTTCGATAACATCCGGTTTTAAATAGTGCACGTCTTCGATCATTATTACCGCATCACAGCCTACCGGCAGCGGATCACCCGTGTCTACCGGAATCGCTTCCGTGCCCACAATCAGTTGCTTGGGCGTTGTTTCAGAAGCGCCGTATGTAACTGAAGAACGGACGGCCATTCCATCCATAGCCGAAGCATGGTAATGAGGAGAGGAGATTCTGGCAAAAACAGGAGCCGCAGTGATCCTGCCCAGGGCTTCTTCAACTGAAATCAGCTCAGGCCGTCCCGGATTCAAAGCCCCAATACCATCGAGATAATCCAAGTAGCGCTCGAGGGCTTCTTCCCAGGGTAGTTCATTAAGGTAAACTTTACGTTTCATAATTATCCGCACCCCAATTTAAACAAACTAACAGGATTTACAGGATTAAATTAAATTTAGATCCTGAAAGACCTGTCCAATTAATCCTAATAATCCTGTTAATCTTATGTAATCCTGTTAATCCTGTCAAATTCTATTAAAACAGCTTTACGTCTACTAACTCGCCGGCCTCAACACCTTCTTTGCCGGCAGGGATATGGGCCAGGCCGTTTGCTTTGATCAGGGTATTGATCAGCCCTGATTTGCCAAGTACCGGTTCGGCAAAAAGCTGCCCCCCTTTACTGCTGACTTTAACACGAAAATAATCCTTGCGCCCAGCCGCAGAATGAAGGTTGCGGGTAATAATCGCTTTAACCGGAAATTCCAGGGCAGACTCTTCTTCAGTTGCCGGATAAGCGCCGTCACGCAAAAGCGGCGCGACCAGAACATCGAAGATAACCAGGGCTGACGCGGGGTGACCGGGCAGCCCGAATAACGGTTTGCTTCCTATTATCGCTCCCGCCGTGGGTTTGCCGGGCTTAACAGAAATACCGTGGAAAATCACACCAGGCTTTCCGGCTGATTCTATTACCCTGAAAGTGATATCACGGGCGCCGACCGAGCTTCCTCCAGAGATGAGGACCATGTCATTTTCCTCCAGTGCTCGCATCAGGGTTTCCCTTAGTTTATCATAATCATCCGGCACAATGCCGTAGAGGCGGGGTTGGCCGCCTGAGGCTAAGACAGCGCCGTACAGGATATAGGAGTTGATATCCCTGATTTCACCGGGAGAAGGCTTCTCCAGTGGGTTGATCAGTTCATCTCCAGTAGAGATAATCCCTACTTTAGTTATACCGGTTATCTCCACTTCGGTGACGCCGATGGAAGAGAGCAGCCCCAGATCCTGAGGCCTGATCCTGTGCCCGGCCGGCAACGCAATGTCCCCGACGGCAATGTCCTCTCCCCGGCGGATAACATTTTCGCCCGGCGCCACCGGCCGGTTAATCCCGATCGTGCGGCTGTCAAGCTCCTCAGTGTATTCGATCATTACAACGGCGTCAGCTCCTGCGGGAAGCATCCCACCAGTAGCAATGTACCGGGTTTTCCCCGTATCGACCTGTCCGCTAGGTACTTGCCCGATCAGCACCTCACCACCTACATCAAGGTACGATGGTATTCCCTCTGAAGCGCCATATGTATCTTTAGCTTTTACAACGTACCCGTCCACAGTTGACCTGTTGAAAGCAGGCACATCATCCACAGCCCGCACTGCTGCAGTCAGGCGGCAGGCAAGGCTTTCCAGTATAGGCACCTTTACACCTGTTTTTTTAGCCGGCAAGTGGCTCATTATTGCAGCCCTTGCCTCAGCCAGCGTCAATACTTCAAAAAGTTCGGTCATTAGTACGCTCCAACCCTAAAAACATCCCAGTTCACAGGACGTGATTTTAATTTTCAGCTCATCAGCCGCCTCTCCTACAATCCGCGGTGCAACTTTAAAATCTCTTGCCACTTTCCTGGCCTCCGTGCAGGTGATCTGCCCTTCTTTTGCCGCCATTCTGACAGCATCCAATACCTCCTGGTTGATTTCTGACATTTATAGCACTCCTTTCGATCGGGAAAATTACTTTGATTTTTTAATCAGGACACTTCTCAGCCTAAAATACGGTGTTTAAACCTTTTTAAAAACCGACCGCTCGATGTGATCAGCCATGCCCGCCGCATCATCAAGATCGAAACGGGGGGCCGTGGTGAAATATGGAGCGCCACTTACCACGGCCAGCAGTTCATTTTCCGGGATATCAAGACGCTCGGCGGTCCCATGCTGGTAAAATACCTCTATTTTTGGCCATTTTCCCTTCTTGTATCCCTCAATAATGATTAAATCCAGCTCACCAGCCAGTGAGATTAAAATCCCAGGGCCCGGATCACCTTCAGTTTTCTTAAATAAGGAATAACCGCCCGGCGTCGCCAGCGCCACAAAATCAGCTCCCGCCCGGGCGTGCCGCCAGGTGTCCTTGCCTGGCTGGTCAAATTCCACGTTATGGTGGGTATGCTTAATCACACCTATCCTGTATCCGCGTTTTTTCAG
>JAQVLS010000004.1:0-3456 GCA_028704035.1 Desulfotomaculaceae bacterium
GTCAAAGACTGAAAATCTGTTACCTGCTCAGGCTCAATGCCTCTTTCCCGGGCTTTTTGGACTACAGCGCCTGCCAGCGGGTGCTCTGATAGTTTTTCCACACTAGCGGCAGCCCTGAGCAACTCCTGTTCATTGATTTCCCCCGCTGTGATGATATCTGTTACAGCAGGAGCGCCTTTGGTCAATGTGCCGGTCTTGTCAAAAGCAACCACTGACAGGGCGCCTGTTTCCTCCAGGTAGGCGCCGCCTTTGATCAGAACCCCGTTTTTGGCCGCGCTGCCGATGGCAGATACTATGGCCACCGGAGTGGAAACAACCAGGGCACAGGGGCAGGACACCACCAGCAGCGCCAAACCCCGGTATATCCAGTCATACCAGTCCATCCCTCCAAGGAGAGGCGGCAGTACCGCAATTCCCGCCGCCAGCGCTATCACCACCGGTGTGTAAACTCCGGCAAACTTATCGACAAAAGCCTGGGAAGGCGCCCGCTGGGCCTGCGCTTCTTCAACCATTTCAATAATCCTGGCGATGGTTGTATCCTTGACCAGCTTGGTAACCTCCACCTCTAAAGCTCCCTGCAGGTTCAGCGTTCCCGCGTAGACTCCGTCACCAGCAGCTTTATCTACCGAGGCTGACTCACCGGTTATGGCTGCCTGATTAACCGCTGAGTATCCCGACAGGACTTTACCGTCCATAGCGATTTTTTCTCCGGGTTTTACCAAAATAATATCACCGGGCCGGATCTCCTCAACAGGCAGCTCTAATTCGCGGCCCTCCCTGCGAATGCAGGCAGCCCTAGGCGCGATCCCCATCAAAGAACGGATTGACTGCCGTGCCCTGTCAAAAGTAAAAGATTCCAGAGCGCCGCTGACTGAAAACAGGAAAGCAACCACCGCACCTTCCCTCCATTCCCCGATCAATACGGCGCCGGTCACCGCGACGATCATCAGGACGTTCATATCAAAATTTAAACGGATCAAAGAAAAAAAGGCCTTTCGCACAGTAGCGAAGCCACCGATTAGTATAGTCAAAAGATAAAGACCTGTTGCCGTTACCGAATCGTGCAAAAAAACATCGGTAGTCCAGCCAATTATAAGCACTGAACCTGCTAGTACACTGATCATCACCTGCTTGTTTTTCATCAAAAAAAGTGTTCTTTGCCAATAGGCTCCTTCCGGAACCGCTGTTTCAACTTCCTTTCGGGCTTCTCCCCTCACCTCGGCATGAACACCGTGTTTTTTTGCTTCTTTCTTGATCTTTGACGGATCAATGTCTCCCTGCACCTTCATCCTGGCGGCGCCAAAATTCAGCTCGGCTTTTTCTACGCCCTGAAGTTTTGCAATATCCCGCTCCAACCGGGCGGCACAGTCAGCTCAGGTCAGGCCTTTTAAATAGTACACCATTAGCGCGGCGGCGTTTGCCATAGTAAAGACTCCCTTTTTTATTATGTTACTTAGTGAGTCAATATAACGTTCACATGGTTATTTGAATGTTATTATAAACTTTTTAACCTTTTTGTCAATTGCAAATCCCCAGGCAAAAAAAACCGCTGCAGATTTAAGCTAGCAATAGAAAAAACGATCCCTTATATACAGTCACGAAATAGGGTCCCCCCGTTAGGTTTTTATATTTCAAATGTTTGAAAATAAATGATCCGGAACCAATAACGTAGTAGAAATAAAGGGAATTTAAAAATACTTAGGAATTTAAAGACACCCTCATTTCTTTATGAAGGTGTCTTTGAGAGGGAGGAGATAGGTATAATTAAATTTTTCAATAATATAAAACAACTGTCGACTGGACACAGGCCATAATTACGTTTAGTTTGATCACCGTTAACCACTTGTTGTTATTATAATAGCTGTTTTATATCGTGTCAAGTCATGTTGACTATTATATAATAATTAACATGAGTAATACTATGTTGAGTTATGTCATGTTGTACAATGTGGCTTATATTCTTTTTTTGTAAAACTGCAGGTCTTCTCCGGCCAGTTTTTCTTCCCAAAGCATCTGCAGTACCTCCAGCTCTTCGCTATAGTCGGTTTTTGATTCATCTTTGTCGTATTCAAGGTTCTCCAGGATTTCTATTGTGAAATTATCGGGACCAAATTCATCCCATTCCTTCTGAAGTTCCCTGTACGGATGAACCCCCCCTCCCAGTCTGACCCTGGTCCCGTTGATCACGCCCCGCAAATCCGGAGTGGCTTTCAGAAAACACTTGTTATTGGCTTTGGAACGGATAATAAATATACCCATATCCTGCTTCATCTGCTTGTACTGCATCTTTAATTCTTTTTTTCTAATATTAGGGTTGACCATCATTTACAATAACCCATCTCCTTTAATATTCTTGCCAGGGTAAAAAGCCTTTCTCCCAGGATTTCATCGTCGTTGCTGAGCGCCTGGCTGAATAAGCCGATATCCTCATCAATCTTTTCATTGTCAGTGCATACTGCCACCGTCATGGCATCGCCCTGTAAACCGACCCTGTCAATAACGGGGTTCCCTGTGTCATATAATTTCTCATACTGGTAAGCTTCCCGAAAATGCAGTTTCGCGCGGCAGACCAGAATGCACAGGTCCAGCACACGGTGCAGCGGCATTTCCTCTGACAGTCTGGACCACTTCTCACCTGTGTACCGCCATACTTTGGCTGATATATCTACCTTGCCCCGGTCATTCCACTGGGCCAGACCCAGTGAAAGACCCTTGGCATCTGAATTATAGGCATACCTGCCGTCAACATTCTCATAATTCTCGCATACTATGACTGGTTTGTGTTTTAAGTTAGTCGGAATTTTCATTACTCTACCTCCACTGAGTTACTAATCTACTAAACCACTAGGCCACTAAATCATATTCCCCTTTCTGTATACTGTCAATAATAATGCAAAAAAAACCGGCTCTAGCAGGCGCCTCAAGGATTTAACGCCAACCAGCCAAGCGACATGCACTTACAAGGGACATATTTTAGAATATGAGACAAAGCTTGACAAATAGTTAGACACCTAACTATAACGCAAATATAAAAAAAATGCCTTTGAATGGGCGAATGAAAAATGACAATTGGAAAAACCTACCAAAGACTTGATCGGATTGGATGATTTTAATGCAGCATACCAAACTAAAGATGGCTATGCCATTGATGTAGATAAATGCGATGTTTGTGTAAATGCAATAGGATCTTATTGTTAGATCCCAGCACTTAATCCAGGACTGTCAGGCTGCTGATTTTCCCGTCTTTCAAAATGATCCTTACTTCTGAGTCGTCATCTATATCTGCCAGTTTGATTCTATATCCATCCTTGTCTGCCAAGACCGGTGCATGGACAAAGTTGTATATAAACCTGTAGCCGCTTACCTGTTCTATCTTTATCTTGTTATCGCTCTTATTGACATATATTATTGTTCCTACCAAAGTAATGTCTTTATCATTGGTTATTTCAATCCTTG
>JAQVLS010000004.1:3556-19422 GCA_028704035.1 Desulfotomaculaceae bacterium
TGGACAAAGTTGTATATAAACCTGTAGCCGCTTACCTGTTCTATCTTTATCTTGTTATCGCTCTTATTGACATATATTATTGTTCCTACCAAAGTAATGTCTTTATCATTGGTTATTTCAATCCTTGTGACCTCATTGTCGTCGTTTTCCCGGATTTTGACTTCGGCGCCGATTACAATATCACCCGATCTGACGCTTTTACCGTCCCTGTAATAGTCTGCGTTTCTAGCTATGTTATATTGAGTCCTGCCGCCGCTGTTTTTTCTAATCCTGATCATTTTCGGCGAGCTATTGGTTATAAAATCGATAACTGTGCCTTCTATGACAGAGTATTCTTGTATTACCTCGATAAAGCAAATACGGTCCCTACTGTTTAGTTTCAGCCTTACCCGTTCTCCTATATTCAGGTCGTCAAAATCAATACCATAGTCGCCCCGCGCCACCTCAACGTCATCAAGCACAACATATTTTACATTTTCCCCCTCATCGTCCCGTATGGTTATCCGCAGGGTCCCCCTGGTATTCAGCTCCATTATTTCGCCTATTAAAATGGAAGGCGATGCAAGGTAATCAATCACAGTAATTTTGTTGTCTAAAATTTGGGTTTCTATATATTCACCCTTGCTTAACGCAGAAACATCCACACTGCCGCCTGTTTTACCGATTTTAACACCGTCGGCTACCGGTCTGGTTATTTCTCGGCCATCATCGCAAGCGATACCCAGCCAATACTGTCCGTCAATCGCCAGAATAGAATTCACCGTACCCCTGTATTTTTGGCCATCATCCTGCGGCCGGGCGTTAATATAAACAGCATGTAAGTTCTCGTCTAAAATAAGCTGCGCATAGTCTCCAACCCTTAGTCCACCCGGTGTGATATTTACCTCATTATTAAAAATCTCACAGTCGTCAATATAGAATATACTGCCGACATCTTTGATTTTTATCAACCTGCCGGCCGGGTCAATACCTGAAATAATACCGCCGGCACGACGGTTAGGACAGGGGTCGGCATATTTCAGCTCCACAATGTTAGACATTAGGACAGCCATCTGGGCCCGGTTAATATTATCATTCGGCTTGAATACATTGCCGGGCAGTCCCTGCATAATGCCGTTCTTGACTATTGCGGCTACTCCGTCCCGGTATTCACCCGGTATCTGATCCGCATCATCAAATTCCATTGCGCCGCTTTCCGGTTTAAATTTAAGGGCATGGAAAGCCAACATGGCCACTTCCGTCCGGCTCGCCGGGAAGTTCGGCTGCAACAGGTACAGGTAGTCACCGTCCAGCATACCAAGGTCGACTGCCATAATCAGGTAACCCCTTCCCCAGTTAAGATCCGAGGGCATCCGATAGTCAACAACGTCCTCTTCAGTCGCCCTTGCCTGATCTTCCAGTCCGAGCATCCGGACCAGCATAGTTACTGCTTCCAATTTGGTTAGATTGTTATACGGCTTATAAACAGCGCCCGGGTAACCGGCCACTACTCCTCCGGCAACCATTTCAGCTATGGCCTGCCGGGCCCATTGAGCCTCTCCCAAATCCACAAGCCTGCTTCCCTCGGCTTTTGATGTCCATCCTCCGGCAAAGGTTAATAATACCGCCAATACCAGGATCAAAGAACACAATCTCATATTCCCAAAGATTGCCAAGCATCATCCCTCCTCAAAAGTTTAATAACCCTGTACCTGCCATTTGCCATTCTTTGAACAGCCTGTTATCTATATACTTCCATTCTTAAGCACAATTTTCCTACGTTGCAAAGAAATATTAATTAAAGATATCGTATAAAAGGGTGCTTCTTTTTATCATAAACCCTAATTTCACTATCCAATTAATAAAACGTTAGGTTTTGATAATAGATTTTTAAGATCATTTATTTATAATTAACAAGCGACCCTGCACAGGCTGTCAGGGTGACTATCCCCTTAAATATTGGCGGAGCCTTCTATAGGATGAAGACAGGGGTACATATTTGAAATTTGCAACTAAAAATGTATGCGGGCATTCTCCCGCTAATTGGACATCCTTCATGGTATAATATGCATAATTGACTAATTTAACTTCTATTTTTGCGACAGGCGGGGGATCGTCTCCGCTGTTGCACCTCATGCAAAAAACGGGGGACTCAAATACATGAATAATATTTTTTTCTACCAAACCGACATTGGGGAAGTCGGCATAGCAGAAAACGGGGGTAATATTACTAATATATTTTTTGCAAATGAACAAATACCCCGCAAAAACATTGTCTTTGAAACGGACATATTAAAGGAAACAGCCGGGCAGCTGCAGGGCTACCTGGCAGGCGAACTGAAAGAATTTGACCTGCCGCTTGCTCTCGATGGCACAGAGTTTATGCAGCGTGTATGGAAAAGCCTGCTCAATATACCTTATGGCGAAACCCGCAGTTACCAGCAAATCGCACGGAGCGTAGGCAATATAAAAGCCTCCAGGGCGGTGGGGCATGCTTGTAGCCGCAACCCGATCCCGATTATTATCCCTTGCCACCGGGTGATCGGCGCTAACGGGAGGCTGACCGGCTTTGGGGGAGGGCTAGATATCAAATCGCACCTGCTGGAGTTGGAAAAGAAAAAATAATCCCGGCAGAAAAAAAGGGGGCGCCTGGTACGCCCCCTTTGTCCCATTTGCTACCTTTGCAGACGCTCTAAAAACTAGCAGCTCCCGCCGCCCGACAAGCCCGGCATCTCCAGGATCTCTGCCGCATTTTCAAGCCATTCACCTTCAAAAAGTTCGATTAGACCCCTATCGCAGGCTGTTGCAATCCTGGGGTCGATGGGGAGCCTGGCCAGCACATCGATTTCATGCTGCCGCGCGGTTTCCTCAATGTGGCTTTCGCCGAATATTTGATGTTTCTTTTCGCAGTCGGGGCACTCAAAATAAGCCATGTTCTCAACTATACCGATAATCGGGATGTCCATCATTTTAGCCATCTTGACTGCCTTTGATACTATCATTGAGACCAGTTCCTGGGGCGATGTTACGATTATTATCCCATCTACAGGTATCGATTGAAACACCGTAAGAGAAACGTCCCCCGTGCCCGGCGGCATATCGATGAACATGTAATCCACGTCGCCCCAGATCACTTCCGTCCAGAACTGCTTTACAGTGTTTCCGATAATTGGGCCTCTCCAGACAACCGGGTCTGTTTCATTTGGCAGCAGTAGATTTATCGACATGATTTCGACGCCGGTTTTGCTTTTTGTAGGCAGCAGTCCCAGTTCATTCCCGGTCGCTTTCTCCCTGATACCGAAGGCCTTGGGTATAGACGGCCCTGTAACGTCAGCGTCAAGGATAGCAGTATTGTAGCCCCTTCTTTTCATCGTCACGGCAAGCATTGATGTCACTAGCGATTTGCCTACTCCACCCTTGCCGCTGACAATACCGATAACTTTCTTAATATTGCTCAGTTCGTGCGGCTTTTCGAGAAAATCTTCTTTTTGTGGCTCCTTCTTTTCAGCGCAATCTTCACCACAACTGCCACATTTTTGGTCGCAATCTTTGCTCATTTTCTTTCTCCTTTTATCGTTATCTGTTATTTGGATTCTAAGGCTATCGTCAGATGCGATTTTGCCCGCCTCTGTGCCTGAGGCACCTGCCGCACCCGTGTAATTGTTCTCTGCCGTCACAAAGCTTGTAATCCCCACCCTCAATCTTCAGTATATTTCCCTCGACCAGGAACGCCGCGACCTTCTTGCGAGCATCATTGTAGCTCCTCTGGACGGTGGTGCGGGCAACGTTCATTCTTTCCGCACACTCCTCCTGCGTCATGGCTTCCAGATCTATGAGGCGGATGGTTTCAAATTCATCTATAGTCATTATGATCCTTTCCCCAGTCGGGTGCTTGGCTTTGAGCGGCCCGAACAAGCTGTTTTCCGGCAGGCTGCACACTTTTCTCCGTTTTCTCGGCCGGGGCATGATTTATTCACCTCAAATATGTAACATAAGTAACAGGGACTTGTTCCCCTGTTACTTATGTTATTATGTTCCTCTTATAGATTTTCCAACTGTTTGCTGATAATGTCAAGTCTGTTTTGTAGATGTTCTTTTTGATCTTCCAGTAGCTTTTTCTGCGTTTTAGCTGTAGCTGGGTCCGCTGCGTAGTTTATTCCATATCCCCGCCTGCAGCCGGCTCCGCGTCCCCGACCGAAGCCCTGTTCCATCCCGGCGCCGTACCTGCCGGCGTTTGCCCCGGCGCAGAAACCAAAACCTCTGCCGCTCAGCGGCCCGTTTCCTACCGGACCAGTACCGTCTTCTCTTGGCATGTTTGTTACCCCCTTTTTAGTTATTGACATATGACCTTTATAATTTTATTATACACCGTAATGAACATATGTCAATAACTAATCACGGCCCCATGAATATTTATTCTTTGTTTTTTTAAACGTATTGTTCAATTATATTCTTCGCTATACCTTATAACCGCACTGGCTGCATCGATTCTGGCCCGGTCATAGATTTTAAAAAGCTGTTCGGCCCGTTCCCGGTTCAGGTATACTTTCCAGTATCTCGCCAGTAAATAGCCTTTTCCTTTATTGTCTATGAAACCTTTTACATCTTCTACAGGAAACCCCAAAAATAAACCCACTTCATGCGGGCAGGTAAACGCAAACCTCTTTTTTAACAATTGCAGTTTTTCCTCCAAGGTAACAGCTTCCCGATAGCCCAAACTGTTTAAAAAATCGAGGTTATTTTTATTGGCTAAATACTTTTCAAGCATTTTTCGTTTATAAAAAAGTACTGTTGCGACCTCTGTGCTGTTTTTCAGCTCGTAATACTCCAGGTTAAACTCCTGGCATATCTCCTGTTTATAGCAATGCCACAGAGTAAAAATATTTTTTCTCCGCGTGGAGAAAGCAAGCAGAGAAGATGCCTTTTTGTCTTTAATAGTAGGGGCGGCGCCAAAGGAGATGACGGATGCGAGATAATCTTTGCCCTGCAGCCTGTTCAGGCATTCCAAATATTTAAATCTAAGCGCTGTGTCCAAGCTATTTCCTCCTTTAGAATTTTGACATCATATTTTAATATAATGTCAAACCTTGTCCTGGTTTTATTCAACCCGGCATTAGGAGAATAGAAACAAAGACTTTTATACAAAAAAAGCCGCCTGCCCTATCAAAATAATAAGGCATGCGGCATCTTTATTTTATAATAATTACATTTTAATTATCCAGAGTTGTGTCTCCTGCTGGCAATGCGGACTTCTTCTTAAACTTCAGACTCCAGTCATCTAATATACTATAAACAACTGGAACGAGAAACAGTGTGACAAAAGTCGTAACCAGCAGGCCGCCAATAACTACGGTAGCCAGTGGGGCATTGATCTCCGCGCCTTCTCCCAGTCCAGTCACCATCGGTGTCATGGCCAGGATAGTGGCCAGAGCAGTCATTAAGATGGGTCTCAGCCTGACCTTGCCGGTCTCTACCAGCGCGGCGGTCCGCTCCATTCCTGCGGCAAGCATTTGTTTCAAATAATCAACATAGACGATCGCGTTGGCGACGGCAATCCCGATTAGCATAATGATACCGATAAAGGCTGTGACATTGAAGGTTCTCCCCGTTACCAGCAGCGCTAGGACAACCCCGATGACTGCACCGGGCAGGGAAAACAGGATTACAAATGGATCCCTGAAGGATTCATACTGTATCACCAGGACCACATACACAAGCAGGATCGCCATCAGGAAGGCCCACAGCAGGCTGGAAAAAGCCTCAATCATTTGCTCATTGTCCCCGCCGAAGTCAATAATATAACCAGCCGGAAGCTGCATGTCCGCCAGTTGCGCCTGAATATCTTTGGTCACGCTGTTTAAATCTCTGTTTAACAAATCGCAGGAAATGGTTGCCTGGCGGGACCGGTCCTTCCGGTCAATCTGCACCGGCCCGGTAGACAGCTCAAAACTGGCGATTTCAGACAGTGGGATACTGTTACCCTGGGCAGTGAGGATCTGCAACTGTTGCAGAGTCTTCATATCACTGGATTCATTTCTGGCGCTGGTTACTCTGACATCGATTTCGTCTCCCTGAAAACGATATTTAGATGCGACTGTACCGTTAATAGCCGCCTTAATTTCACTGGACACCTGGATCGGCGACAACCCGAAATACATAGCCCGCTGGCGGTCAATCATAACCAGCACTTCAGGATTTCCGTCCTCCATTGAGGAAATTACTTCACGGGTACCGGGGACCTTTGCCACGATGTCTTCAATCTGTTTGGAAATACTCCGCAGTGTATCCAGATCATCGCCTTGCAGGTTGATCTGGATGGCGCCGGAGCCGGAGCCCATTGAAATACCGCTGCTTACGCTAACTGATTTTTTAGCGCCGGGGATGTTCTTCAACGATTGCCGGATTTCTTCGGCAACCTGTTCTACTCCTGCCCGCTTACCTTTGGGGTGCAGTTGGACACTAAAAGTGGCTTCATTAGATGCCGCGCTGGACATCGCCATCACCCCGGCGCCGCCGACACTGGTATAGACAATATCGACAGCAGGGTTATCATGCAGTTTTGCCTCAACTACCGCGGCAATTTTATCTACATCCGCCAGGGTTGAACCTTTGTCCGCTTCGATGGCGACCGAAATAGTGCCGGCATCTGAGGCCGGGAAAAACTCAGCGCCGACCAGGGGGGTCATAGCCAGGGATAAAGCAATCAGGACTACTACACCAAGTATCACTGTGCGCCTACGGCTTAAGGCCCACTGCAACATTTTTTTATATTTTTCGCCTAAACTGTCCAGCCATTTGCCCAAGCGGTGGAATGGCCTGCTGATGAAATTCCGGCCCGTGCCTTTTGTTTCCATCGCTTTTTCTGTCAACAAGCGGGACGACATATAGGGCACCACTGTCAGAGATATCAGCAGGGAACAGGCGATGGCCACACTGATGGTAACTGCCAGCGGCGTAAACATGATCCCGCTGATCCCGCCGGTGAGGCCAATCGGCAGGAATACTGCGATCATGGTCAAGGTGCTGGCCAGGACTGCGCCGCCCACTTCGCTGGTTCCCTTCAAGGCGGCATCATTGGCGGACAAGCCCAGACTTCGATGGCGGTAGATATTTTCGAAAACCACGATGGAGTCATCGATCATACGTCCCACACCCAGAGCCAAGCCACCCAGCGTAATGATATTCAGGGTTTTGCCGGTATAAAACAGCACAATAAAGGTAGCCACCAGCGACAGGGGTATCGCTATCGCCACAATGGCCGTACTGCGGAGGTTGCGCATGAACACGAAAATGATTAATGCCGCCAGGATGGCGCCCTCCACCAGCGTCTCAGTAGTGCTGCCAATAGATTGGTTGATGTAATCCGACTGGTCCATGAGGATTTCTATATCTACTTTGTCGCCTATTTCAGCCTGGATTTTCTCCATTTCTTTTTTTACATCAGTGCAGGCTGCAACAGTATTGCCATCGCTCCTTTTCTGGCACAATATGCTTACCGCAGCTCTATTGTTAACACGACTGATTTCTGTTGCTTCTTTGTAGTCTTCACTGATTTCAGCAATCTCTTTAAGCTGGATTTTACTGCCGGTGACTGTGGTAAGCGCTACTTCACCGACATCATCCAGACATTCAAATTCCTGCAGACTGCGGACAAAATATTTTCGTTCCCCAAAGGAGATGTCTCCACTGGACATGTTGTAATTTTCCGCGGCGAGAAAACTGGTTATCTGATTAAGGCTTAAACCATAATTCTGAGCTTTGACCGGATCCACCGCCACCTTCACTTCACGCTCACGGCCACCGAAAATATTTACCGAAGCTACGTCTGAGATGCGTGCTAACCGTGGTTCAATGTCATCTTCAGCCAGACTTTGCAATTGGGCCAGTGATAGGTCATCGGAACCGATGGCAACAGCGATAACCGGCATCATACTTGGGTCCATTTTCATCACCTGGGGTTTGGCCGCATCATCCGGCAGGTAGCTTTCAGCCATTGAGATCTTGTCCCGGATATTGGCCATAGCAGTGTCCATGTTGGTTCCATAGTTGAACGCAATTAGTACCATGGAATAATTGGACCCTGATTGGGATATCATGGTATCTATGTCACTCACTGTGGCCAGCATGCTTTCAATTGGTTTGGTAACCTGGTCTTCGATTTCTTCGGGACCGGCGCCGCCGTAGCTGGTAATGACAGCGGAATAAGGCAAATCCATTTCAGGCAGCAGGTCCGTAGGCATCTGAGCCACGCTCATGGCGCCGATAAGGGTTAGCGCTGCTATTAGAACGATAATCGTGGCCGGCCTGTTTATCGCAAATTGAGCAATCTTCCTGATCATTGGATAAACCCTCCATCATCAGCAAAACCAAGCAAGCTGTTTTCATCAATGAGGGTATTGCCTTTGGTAACAACCCGCTGTCCGGCCTGCAGGCCGCCGGTTATTTCGACATAACTACCGTCATTAAGTCCGGTTTGTACTATTACTGCCTGAGCACGATTCTCCTCGTTCACAACAAACACGGTACTCTCACCGCTTTTCGGTAGGACCGCAACCATTGGGATGCCGAGGACACCTGTCCGGTGCTGTGTTCCGAGCATCACCTCGGCAAACATGCCGGATTTCACCTGCGCCGCGTCATTATTGGGGAGAGAAACCTTGACCGGATAAGTGCGCGTAACCGGATCAGCGACTGAAGCAACGCTCTTGATCGTACCTGTAAGCGGTTCTTTGCCAACGGCATTTATCTGTACCCGGACGGTTGTCCCTGTCTGAACAGTAGAAATATCCGCTTCACTAACCTTCACTTCAATTTCCAGGTCGGCGGTGTTATTGATAACAGCAACAGGGCTCTGCATATTGGTCGTATCTCCCACCGCCACATCGAGCCGTCCGACTATGCCGCTGATCGGGCTGGTAATTTCACAATCCGCCAAATTCTGCCGGGCTAGGCTGAGTGCGGCCTGCGCCTGGGCGACGCCTGCCTCCGCAGCGCCGGTATTAAGGGCATCATACTGGACCTTAGCTGTTTCCATGGCCTGATCGGAAACAGCAGCAGCATCATGAAGCTGTTTCATGCGGTTATAATTGTCCAGGGCGGTCTGCTTCTGGACCTCATTGGCCGCCTGGGCGGCCCTGGCCGAAGCTACCGCTGCTTCAGCCTGCTGGACAGCTGCATCCAGTTTGCTGCGGTCCAGGCTGACAATGACCTGCCCCTGCTGAACAGCTTTTCCCTCAGTCACATAAACCGCTGTAACCCGGCGTGGCAGGTTAGACATCACTGCTACTTCATTGCTTCCTTTTACCGTGCCGATATAACCCGTATACTTTGTAATATCTAGATTCTTTACGACTGCCGTGTCTACGGTGATGGTATCTTTTACCGTCTCTTGTTCCGCCTTCTTGCCGCAACCGCTTAAACCCAAGAGCAAGGAAACAATAATCAGCGCGGCCATAGCATTTAGACACCTTGGTTTCATTAACATCCTCCCCCTAATCGTTCAGTTCCCGCAGTATATTTTTTTACAGTCGTACGCCCGGTTCCCTACCGGTCGGACAGCGGGTAACAGGCTTTCATTAGTAAGTCAACCAAGCATAATCATTTCCTTGATAATAGCATTGAACTTTTTTATCGCGGCTACAATTTCTTTAATTTCCTCTTCGTCTCTGGTTTCTAAAAATTGCCCGTATTTTTTCTCTACGGCATCTTCAATCTGCTGAATTATTGCTTCACCATGTTCGGTAAGTCTCAATTCTACAAACCGTTCATCTTTGGGATTCCTGTTCCGTTTTATGAAGCCGGCTTTTTCCAGCCTTTTACACATTGCAGAGGCATTGCCGCTGGTCAGCCCAAGTTCACTGCACAGGGAGCCCGCCGTTAGATGCCCGTATTGCTTGATTTCTATTAATATGCGGGTTTGCATCATGGTCAACCCATATTCTTCAACGATCGGGCGAAAGATACTATGCACATTATCTTTAAGGCCCCGCCAAAAGTCCCAAAGCAATATTTTTAATTCCAGGCCTTTCATTAGTAGCCTCCTTTCCCCTAATAACAATTCTGCATAACATCTATACACAATAGATAATATATAGCAATTATTCTATTGTCAATAAGTTTTTCCCAGCACAAAACGCAATACTAAAAGGAAGTCTTTTTGCCGGCCAGGCAGGAAAAAGACAATAAAAATAAAAATATACCTCTGTGGAGGGTAAATGCAATGATTGAAATAAAGAACCTCAGTAAAATCTATTTTGCATCGGGACAAGAAATTTTAGCGCTGGATGATGTCAGCCTCACAGTGCAAAAGGGCGAGATATTCGGCATTATTGGCCTGAGCGGCGCCGGCAAAAGCACGCTAATCCGCTGCATCAATATGCTGGAAAAACCCACCCGGGGTTCTATCACGGTCGATGGCCGGGATATTACCCTGCTTGGCCAACAGGAGCTGCGCTTAGCCCGGCAGAAGATCGGTATGATCTTTCAGCAATTTAACCTGTTGTCATCGAGGACTGTTTTTGATAATGTCCTGTTTCCACTGGAGATCGCCAGAGTGCCGCGGCCGGAAGCCGCCAAACGCGTTCAAGAGTTGCTGGAACTGGTAGGCCTCACCGATAAGGCCGGGATGCACCCGGACCAATTGAGCGGCGGCCAAAAGCAGCGAGTAGGAATCGCCCGAGCGCTGGCCAACGGCCCCAAGCTTCTCTTGTCCGACGAGGCCACTTCTGCCCTGGACCCGCAGACGACCCGCTCGATCCTCAAGCTGCTGAAAGATATAAATCGCCAGCTCCATTTGACGATTTTATTAATCACCCATGATATGAATGTAATTAAAGAGGTGTGTGACCGGGTGGCGGTTATCGACAACTCCCGGATCGTAGAGGTCGGTGATGTCCTGGAGATTTTCTCCAACCCCAGAACGCCTACCTCGCATAGCTTTGTCAATGCGGTAATCAGCAGGGAGGTCCCCGTTGAGCTGCTGCACAGTTCTACTGAGCGCAGCGGCGGCACTGCCAGCAAACTGATCCGCGTATCATTTATCGGCGCCTCCGCAGGCAAGCCCCTGATATCCTCCATGATCCGGCGTTATAACGTGGATGTCAATATCATTTATGGCAACATCGACCGGATTAAAGATACTCCCTTTGGCAACTTGACCCTTGAAGTGCTCGGATATCCCGGGTTATTGCAAGAGGCTCTGGATTACCTGCACGGCCAGGGTCTGGAAATAGAGGTGCTAAGAAATGCTTGATTTTTTGGGGGATAACTCCTGGATGGCCGGGGCAGTGCTACTGGCTACCTGGGAAACCATTTACATGGTCCTGACATCTACCGTTTTAAGCTACCTGCTTGGCCTGCCGCTGGGGATCATCCTGGTCACCACCGCCGAAAACCACGTTATGGAAAACAGGAGCTTAAACCGAGTGCTCGGTTCGATTGTCAACGCTGCCAGGTCCATCCCGTTTATCATTTTCCTGATTTTGCTCATACCGCTGACCCGCTTTTTGATCGGCACCTCGATCGGCACAGTGGCGTCCATAGTGCCCCTTACGCTTGCTGCCATACCCTTTGTTGCCCGCATCGTGGAGACTTCGCTCAAAGAGATCGAAACGGGGCTTATTGAAGCGGCAATTTCGATGGGGGCCAATGCCCGGCAGATCATAGGCAAGGTTTTGTTGCCCGAGGCAATGCCTTCCCTATTGCTGGGGGTGGCCATAACCGCCATTAACCTGGTTGGCTATTCGGCTATGGCAGGAATTGTGGGAGGAGGTGGACTGGGTACTCTGGCTTACTATTACGGCTACCAGCGCTATGAGGACACCGTGATGTGGATTACCGTCATCGTCCTGATCATACTGGTACAAGGGATGCAAATGCTCGGCGACAATCTTGCTAATAAAATAGTTCACAAAAGGAGGTAAAAAAATGAAGAGGTTTTTGGTACTGATCGGTTGTTTGATTTTCACAGCAGGTATCTTAGCGGGCTGCGGCAGCAAGCCGGCCCAGGAACCTGCAGGGAATGCTACCACTCCCGCCAAATTGGTGGTTGGCGCTACTGCCAAACCGCACGCGGAAATATTGGAGGTTGTAAAACCCATTTTACAAAAAGAAAATGTTGTTCTGGAGATTAAGGTGTTTACTGATTACGTATTGTTGAATCCGGCACTGAAGGACAAACAAATAGACGCCAACTTTTTCCAGCACTTACCTTACCTGGACGATTACAACACCAAGAATAACGCTAACCTGAGCTGGACAGTGAAGGTCCATACAGAGCCTATGGGGGTATATTCCAAAAAGGTCGTCAATCTTGACACGCTGGCCGACGGCGCCGGTATAGGCATTCCCAATGACGCCACCAACGGCGGGCGGGCCCTGGCGGTCCTCCAGCAAGCCGGATTGCTAAAACTTAAGGACGGGGCCGGCATTACCGCCACGGATAAAGATATCGTTGAGAATCCCAAAAAACTTAAAATCAACATGATGGATGCGGCGATGCTGCCAAGAGCGCTGGAAGACCTGGATGTGTGCGTGATCAACAGCAATTACGCCCTGGAAGCGAACCTCAATCCTGTCAAGGACGCCATTTTCACAGAAGTAAAAGATTCTCCATTCGCCAATATCCTGGCGGTCAGGTCTGAAGACAAAGACAAAGACAGCATCAAGAAACTGGGCCAGGCCCTGCAGTCGCCCGAAATTAAAAAATTCATTGAAGACAATTACAAAGGGAGTGTCATCCCCGCTTTTTAGGACGAATATAATATGCGGTATTAAAAAAAACAATTGCCGGACATCTGATGTCCGGCAATTTGCTATCACAATTCGCTCCCACTCCAGCAGTAGGTACAGAGTTTATCCCTGTCTATACCGATGGCCTTGATCATGTCGTGGATGTTTTGATATTTCATTGTTGTCAGATTGAGCCTTTTACTGATGCAGTCTACCATACAATTGTATTGTTCGGTGGCCGGATCGCAATATGCGTCAAGGGATGCCGGTTCTTTTCCTTCAAGCTTGACGATCGCCTGCCTTGCTGCCAGTTCCATAGCTGACCGGGAAACCGAGAAATTTAAATACTTACAACTGAAAAGAATAGGCGGGCAGGCAGGCCGAATATGGACTTCTCTGGCATTGCATTTATACAGCAGGTCCACAGTTTCTCTCATCTGTGTACCACGCACAATGGAATCATCGCAAAAAAGCAGGCTTTTACCGGACACAAGTTCAGGTATAGGCATCAGCTTCATTCTTGCCACCAGATTTCTAATTTCCTGTTTCTGCGGCATAAAACTCCTGGACCAGGTGGGGGTGTATTTGATGAAAGGACGTCCAAAGGGTGCCTTGGATTGATTTGAATAACCGATGGCATGTCCGACACCGGAGTCAGGCACACCGGCAACCATATCAATTTCCACATTATCGTTTCTGGCCAGCAGCGCGCCGTTCCGATAACGCATAGCCTCAACGCTTACCCCTTCATACGTTGAGGACGGGTAACCATAATAGACCCATAAAAAAGCACAGATCCGCATTTTATCCCCTGGCGGAGAAATCTTTTCAATACCTTCCGCCGTAACAAAAATGATTTCTCCGGGGCCAAGCTCATAGTTGAACCCGTAACCAAGGTTGGCAAAGGCACAGGACTCGGAAGAAACGCAGTAAGCGCCCTTTTTCCCCCCCACTACTAAAGGAGTCCGGCCCAGCTTATCCCTGGACGCATAAATCCCCTGCGGCGTCAAAAGCAGGATTGTGCAAGAACCCTGGATCAACTCCTGCGCTTTTAACAAACCTTCCTTAAAGGAATTCTCGTGGTCTATAATTACAGACACCAGCTCCGTCGGATTAATAGCGCCTTTACTCGTCTCCATGAAATGAACATTTTTTTGTTCTGAGAATTTTTTAGCGGCAATTTCATCCAGATTGTTAATTCTCCCCACGGTACTAATCGCGTATTGGCCCAGGTGTGAACGCACCGTCAAAGGCTGCGGCTCTGTATCGCTGATGCAACCCATGCCCATTTTGCCTTTTAGATTAACTATCTCAGCATCAAATTTCGCTCTAAATTGTGTGTTCTCAATATTATGAATCGACCTGCTGAAACAGCTCCCATCCCAGATCGTCATGCCCCCCCTGCTGGTACCCAGGTGCGAATGGTAATCCGTGCCAAAATATACATCCGTGACACAGTCATTTTTAGAAACAACACCGAATAACCCGCCCAAAAGCTACACCCCTTACAGTATTAAATAATATGTTATAGGTTTTGCAACATGAAAGTCTAAAATCAGACAGGCATACTAAATAATATAGCTTATTTATAGAATTTACAATAAATAATTTTAACGTTATTTTATTAAAGGGTATAGTTCCCTAAACTCAGCGGTATTGGCCTTTTTTATTAAATCGAAAAAAACTGTCTCAGTGTTGATGATCACCGCACCCATAAGCGACATCAGAGTTATACCATTCAAATAATTCTCCTTTGTGCGTGAACATACAGCATCCCCCACCACAAAAACCTGGTAACCGCCGGCCAGTAAATCCCTTACTGTTTGGAAGACACAAACATGGGTTTCCATCCCGGTAACAATGATTTTTCTTTTTCCAAGTTGTTTCAGAGCCGCTGCTACTTCCTCAGTGCAACCCGAAAATGTAGTTTTTTCAAATGTTAAAGCTTTCAATATGTTTGAGCTGATATCCGGCACCGTCTTGCCAAGTCCTTTGGGATATTGTTCGGTGACGATAATCGGAATCCCTAAATATGTAGCCGTGCTAATCAAAGTATTGCTCCTGCGGATCACTTGTTCGCGGAATTTCATTGCCGACGCCAGGCGTTCCTGGATATCAATAATCATCAGGATCGCTTCATTCCTGTTTAAATTAAATTTGTCCAGGGTATTCACTCCTTTAAAATATTTTAGCGCATATACTATAGCACGGTAGCAGACTTACTGATACCTGCAAATTTAATTTTTCCTATTACAGCCTAGGGTTTATTCAGCTATCAGGCTAGTAAAAAGCCCTGTTTTAATGTGTACCCTATGTCAAAAAGCCCGAATTTGCCGGGCTTTTTTTGTGTCAATTATTATATTTATAAATATAGCATTTCAACTACTGTTAATTCCAATCGTTGCCGCCAATAAATGGATTTAATTCTTTCGCTTTTTCATAAGCCTGTAGAGCATCTTCATGCCGGCCCAGTTCATCAAGCGCCACACTTTTGTTCACCCAGGCAGAAGGATTGTCAGGATCCAACTCCATAGCTTTTTCATAGACCTGCAGCGCTTCTTCATACCGGTTCATTTCACCAAGTAAAACACCCTTGTTAATCCAGGCAGAAGGATCGTTTGAGTTAAGCTGCAACGCCTTATCAAAATCCTGCATCGCCTCTTCATTTCGGCCTAAAGAACCAAGGGCAACACCTTTGTTAAGCCAAATAGAGGGATCATCAGGGAAAATCTCCGCTGCCTTTTCATAGGACTGCACCGCCTCTTCGTGACGGCCTAATTCCCCAAATGCAATACCCTTGTTCAGCAAGGCAAAAGGATCATCCGGGGCAAGCTCCAATGTTTTTTCAAAGGCCTTTATTGCTTCTTCATAACGACCTATCGAGCCCAGCGCGACACCCTTATTAAACCAGATATAAGAATCGTCCGGATTTATCTCCAAAGCTCTGCTAAAGGCTTTTATCGCCTCTTCGTGCCGGCCTGAAGAGCCAAGCGCAACACCTTTACTGAACCAGACCGTAGGATCATCCGGGCTTTTTTGCAACGCTTTTTCAAATGCCAAGACCGCTTCTTCAAATCGGTTTAGCTTGCCCAGGGCCAGACCTTTTTTTACCCAGACGGCCGGATCTGCCGGATTTTTCTCCAGCTCTTTTTCGTATT
>JAQVLS010000139.1 GCA_028704035.1 Desulfotomaculaceae bacterium
GAGTTCTGGGCAACCTCCTCAAATGTTTGGCTGCCGTGCCCACCGTCTTGCCAGCAATTAATTGTCCTGTCAGCGACCTTTATATATCCGGGATCGTAGAAAGTATCGGTCAGCCTTACCGCCCCCTCTTCCAGGGCCGCGGCCGCTGTTATAATTTTATAGGTAGATCCCGGCTCATAATTGTACCAGATGCTTGGGTTATGGTCCCAAACCGATTGGGGCGCATCTCTCCATGCCGTGGGGTTGTATGTAGGGCGGTTGCCCATGGCCAGGATTTCACCGGTCTTCGGATTCATCACGATAATTACAGCGAGCTTGGGTTTGTGGGTGTCCACAATCTTATCCAGTTCTCTTTCCACAAAATACTGCACTGTCTGGTCGATAGTAAGGACAAGATTGTGACCTGGCACAGGGGGGATTAATTTATGAAGCGCTTCGGGTATGTTCCTTCCCACGGCGTCCTTTTCAATGACAATACGCCCGGGTGTACCTCTTAATTCCTTGTCGTAGACGCATTCAATACCTGTCAGACCCTGGTTGTCATCCCCAGAAAAACCAAGCACATGCGCGGCAAGGCTTTCCTGGTAATAGAAACGCTTGCTTTCTTCTACCAGTTCAACGCCGCTAATCTCCAGAGATTTCAATCTTTGGGCCGCATCATAATCTATTCGCCTTTTAAGCCAGACAAAGCCGACGTTACTGGTCAGCTTCTGATACACTTCCTCTTTATCCATTTGTAAAGCGAGGGCTATTTTGTCCGCCGTCCCCCGCTTATCTTCAATCTGTGGCGGAAAAGCGTAAGCTGAATCAACACTTATACTGGCGACCAGCTCATTGCCGTTGCGGTCATAAATGATTCCCCGCTTCGCCTCAACCGGTACATCCCTCATCCTGACGTCCAGAGCCTCATCCCTTAACCTGTCCCCTTCAACAAGTTGAAGCCAACCCAGGCGTAAAATCAGAAATGAAAAAAACAGCACAGCTGCCATAAATACATAAGTTATTCTTTTGCGAACCGAGATAGGTGTTGTTTTCATCTTTCTCCCCCGCAGGTTCAAATCCCAGTCTTTGTCCGGGCCGGATGGTGTTCTCCAACCGGTTAAGCAGTTCGTCAAAAGCCCTGAAAAGAAGGCTCTTTTCTTTTTCGGCATAAGTATAACCCGCAACTTGTCCTTCATCTACAGCGGGACCGGGCGTCTCCACCGGCTGATTTACTCCGTCTATAGCAACGATAAGAATATTATTATCATCCGGCCTTTTCATTCCCAGTTTGTTTACAGCCAGGAATTCTACCCTGCCAAGAGAAGTCATCCGTTGTATTTCCTCACTCAGGCTGTAGTTATCCTTACGCAAAAGAGCAAGCTCTTTTTCCAGGCGGGTAATCTTATATCCCAGAGTATTGATCTGGGAGCAATAAACAGTGATTGCCACGCCCACTAAAAAACCTGCAAAAACCAGCCCGATCAGCACCAGCCTGTGGCTCCTGCGCAATACTTTTTTTCGCGATAATTTTTTTGAAGGCGGCGCTTCTTTAGATAGTTTATAGTAGCCTGTCTTCTCCTGAGCTACTATCATTATTATTCAACTCCTAAATAGAATAGAACCTTGCCCCAGGAAGGATATCCCATTTTATTACCCATGATTCAAACCACTTTTATATCTTTTCGGCTATTCTCAGTTTAGCGCTTCTGGCTCTGGGGTTGTTTTCTAATTCCTTTCTTGAGGGAACAACAGGCCTGGATGAGACGATCTTGAGAGTCTTTTTTCCACCACAAACACATACGGGGAATTCCCGGGGGCATGTGCATGGTGACGCCAGACGGCGGTATAAATCTTTTATGATTCTGTCTTCTAAAGAGTGAAAAGCGATTACACAAATCCTGCCGCCCGGCCGCAAGGATTGAACAGCGGCGAGTACCGCGGACTCCAGGATTTCCAGCTCCCTGTTTACCGCTATTCTAAGCGCCTGAAAAGTCCTTTTGGCCGGGTGGGGCCCCTGGCGCCTGGCGCCGGCGGGGATTGCCTTTTTGATTATTTCCACCAATTGTCCGGTGGTTTCAATGGGATGCTGCTTTCTCTCCTCGCAGATAAAGGATGCTATTCTGACAGCCCACCGTTCTTCTCCGAAATCTTTTATTATTTTGGCCAGTTTTAGTTCTGTCAGGTTATTGACAAGATCTTTAGCTGTTAATGGCTGTTCCGGATCCATCCGCATGTCAAGGGTAGCGTCATGCTGGTAGCTGAATCCCCTGGCGGGGTTATCCAGTTGGTAGGATGAGGTTCCCAGGTCAAAAAGGACCCCGTCAATTGAGTTTATCCCTAGATCATTTAAAACATCAGCCAGCATGGCAAAATTAGCCTTGACCAGGATAACCCGGTCCTTATCGGGGGCCAGTCTTCTTGCTGCTTCTTCTATCGCCGCCGGATCCTGGTCCAATGCCACCAGGAGACCGCCGGGAACCATTCCATTTAGATTCTTCAGTATTGCCTCGCTGTGGCCGGCGCCGCCCAGGGTACAATCCACATAGACGCCTCCCGGCCTGACTTTAAGTCCTTCTAAAACTTCTGCCAGCATTACTGGTTGGTGAAAATATTTAATCGGAAGCGACCTCGTCGCATTGTTTTAATTTATCTGGTTTTTAGTATTCTTTCAGTTTGCCATACTTTATAAACCAATATTACCGTCAATTAATTTTTCAGCTATTTCCTCGTATGATGATGCCGCTTTGGCGCTATACTTATCCCACTGGACCTTCGACCAGATTTCCACTCTGGTGGAGACACCGATAATGACGGCATCCTTCTCCAGCCCGGCGTATTCGCGCAGGTTACCCGGAATTAGTATTCTTCCTTGCTTATCAATCTCACAAATGGCCGCTCCTGAGAAAAAAAACCGAAGGAAGGCCCGGGCATCGCCCCTAGTAAAGGGCAATGACTTCAGCTTTTGCTCCAGCGCATCCCATTCCTCGCGCGTGTATACAAAAAGACAGCCGTCAAGACCCTTGGTGATAATAAAAGAGTCCCCCAGGCCTTCTCGGAAGCGGGCAGGTATAAAAAGTCTCCCTTTGGCGTCTATAGTGTGCTGGTATTCGCTCATAAACATTTTCCGGCAGCTCCGTTATGGATTACACTCCACTTAGTACCACTTTACACCACCTATTCTATATTACAATAAAAATCCCTATGTGGGAATAAAAATAAATTTTAAATTAGTAATTATTAATCTACATTTTTCGTCAATAAAACAAATTGCCTGCAGCGTCCTGCAGGCTTACAACGCAGCTCAGGCTTGCCCGGGCCACTGATCCACAATTTTTAAAAAGCATAGTGTCCTCAGCAACAAAAAAAAGGGGAGATACCTCCCCTTTACTACAAATCCAATTTTTCTTTTAATATTTAAAATCTCCCTGCCTGACGAAAACAGGCCCGACATCGTACCACCTACCGGCGTCCTTTACAAATATTCATCAAGCTGACGATTATACCGGCGTCCGTGTAAATCCGATCTCCCGCCGGCTGCGTCATCTTTGCCCCTGTGCAATGTAACCTTTATATCCAGGGTGTAATTTTCAGGCGCTAAATATGTCTTCGGTAAATTTACAACAATAAATTTTAGTTCCTCCATGTCAAGTTTGCCACCGTCGGCATTAAAAATATTCTTCCCAGGCGCCGCCGGATTCGTCCCGACCGCCAAATACAGGCACGACATAAACAGAACAATAGCAAATAAAACAAGACCTATAGCCATCATTTCCACCAGGCAGCCCCCCGCATAAATTCAGATACAGATTAATTCTGTATTAGTAAATAATTTCCTGCCTGGGACTGTTAAATATTAACAAATCTTATCTGTCTACCGCTGAACGTGGCCACCTCCCTGTAGCCGATATTTTTAATCAGCTCTATTGCCTCAGGCAAACCTGCGCCGACGTCTTCCGGTCGATGTGCGTCCGACCCCAGTGTAACAGGGAGCCCGTGTTTAAAAAAAACCTCCAGCAATTCAGGTCCCGGGTATATTTCTTTCACCGGGTACCTTAATCCGGCTGTATTCACTTCCACGCATACCCCCGCATTTTTAAAAACCCGCGCGGTTTCTTCATAAAGCGGCCTGAGGTCCCGGGCAGGGCGGAAATTAAATTTTTTTACCAGGTCAGGGTGGGCCATAATGTCAAAGAATCCGGTCAGTGCAGCCTGCTGTATAAGCGCGAAATACTGCCTGTAAACTGTGTCAATATCCCTGACGGCATACTCTGCCAACTCGGCCGGGTTGTCAAATCCCCAGCCGTCAATAAAATGGACGGCACCTGTGATAAAATCAAACCTGTGTGAGGCAAGAATATTTTCCAGCTTATCTTCATGCCCGGGCACAAAATCAGCCTCTATTCCCATTTTCACCTCGAGCGGCGCCTGCAGGGCCTGATTTTTGATCATACTTATGTAGTCCGGCAGATCGCTTTCATCCATGGCGTAACCTGGAATCGTTTTATCCGGAGGTAGAAAATAAAGAGGTAAATGGTCACAAAAGCCTACTTCTTTGATCCCCCGCCTTGCCGCCACGTCCAGGTACTCATCGATTTCTCCCGCAGCATGCCCGCAAAGCCTGGTATGTAAATGATTGTCAACAGGTATCAATGTCTTGCCAACACCCCTCTCTCAGTTTTATTTCCTTAATTTCCAGGGAACCCCGCATTAGCCTCACGGTATGCTTCCAGTGTTTCCACGGCGATATGCTGCCAGTCGTATATTGTCAGTACTTTTTTCCAGGCGCGCCTGGTCAGGTCCCTGGCTAACCCTGGATTGATCAGGACCTCCCTGATGTAATAAGCAAGTACGTCCGGCCTGCCGGGTGGGGCTTTGTAACCATCGATGCCGTGCGCTACAACCTCGCTTAAACCACCTGTGTCCG
>JAQVLS010000140.1 GCA_028704035.1 Desulfotomaculaceae bacterium
TATGGGGCTTACCTGCGTTTTAGACATAGTAAGTCTCTATGGTGTTGAATCCGCTTAGCATTTTAGTCGTGAGAAATGGGCATAAACAATTTCACCGGATTAACATATTAGCTTTTAATCCTTCCCCTCACCACCGCCAGGGCCTGATCTTTAAGTTTACCGGCTTCTTCCATCATTTTTTCTTTTTCCGCCAGGATCCGGTCTGTATAATTCCGGTCTTTGATCGCAGGAGTATTTATGTCCACATTTAGAAGGACCCCGTGCAAAGCCGCCTCAATCATCACAGCCGCAACTCCGGCGTCGCTGATGGCCGCCTTATTGCCTATTTCCGACAATTTATTGGTCACCTGCAGCGCCTGCAGACAAGCCCGGGCTATTTCCATAGGAACCTCAGTAGCGCCTTTAAGGGCTTGCTGGACAGCGTTTTTCCGTAATTTTTTTTCCTCCTCCGCAATTCCGGGCATACGGTAAGCCGACATTAATTTATTAAAAATTTTAATATCTTCCTCTGTCAATTCTATTAGTTTCCCGGTTAAGCCTTCGGCTGCGGCAAGATATCCTGTAACCTGGGACTCAACATCTTTATATTTATCTTTACCGATGGTTAGGTTACAGACCATCGCGGCCATAGCCAGGCCAAGGGTCGCTGCGATCGCGGAAATACTGCCGCCGCCGGGAGTCGGTGATTCAGAGGATGAAATCTTGATTATCTCACGCAGACTTTGATCATAAAGCGTACTCACTTTACTTGCCGCCTTTATTTTCATTTTGCTGCAGCGCAATGGCTTTAATTACATTTTTTAGAATCAAACTTGTGGTAATGCTGCCCACACCGCCGGGCACCGGCGAAATCACCCCGGCCACCTTTTCCACATTTACGAAGTCAACATCACCGCAGATACCTCCGCCGGGGACGCTGTTTATGCCTGCGTCAATAACGACGGCGCCGGGTTTAATCATGTCGGCGGTAATTATTCCGGCTTTTCCCACAGCCGATATCAGGATATCGGCCAGTCGGGTATGACCAGGCAGGTCCCTGGTCCTGGTATGGCAGACAGTGACAGTGGCGTTCTGGTTGAGCATCATAAAGATGAGAGGCTTGCCGACAGTTTCGCCGCGACCCACCAGGACAGCGTGTTTACCGTTGATTTCAATCCCGTTGCGCACCATTATTTCAATGCAGCTTTGCGGCGTGGTTGGGAAAAGTCCTTCACCGTTACTCAGTATGTAACCCCTGTTGACAGGATGGACGCCGTCTACGTCCTTTAAAGGAGAAACCGCCTGCAGCACTTTTTGTTTATTCATTGCCGGGGGCAGAGGCAGCTCGATCATGATTCCGTGTATACTGTCATCAGTATTTAGTCTCTGAAGCAAAGCTATAACATCATCTTCAGAGGATTTCTCAGGCATAGCGAACAATACAAATTCAACCCCGGCAGCGCCGCAGGATTTTTCAATAGAGCGGGAATATAATACAGAGGCCGGATCTTCTCCCACCAGGATAACAGCCAGTTTGGGATTGACGCCGCTATCCCGCAGCCCGGTCACTGCTGCTTTGACTTCTTCCCTGATAGATGCCGCGACCCCTTTTCCTTCAATGATGGTTGCCATTCACTCTTCCCCTTTTTCTGAATTTCTAACTGTTTTTCCTCTACAATACAGTCCAATACTCCCTTTTGCAGCCGCACAGCCAGCTTCTCTCCTACTTCAACACTGCCGGCATCACTGATCACGTGTTTACCGTCAGGAGTGGTGCAAATACTGTATCCCCTGGCCAAAGTAGCCAGAGGGCTTAACGCCTGCAGCTGCCCCGCCAGTACGGCCAGCCGTTTTTCCTTCTTCCCGGCCAGGTTGGTTATGACCTGGACCAGACGGTGGCTCAAATAATCCAGAGACTGCTGCCTGTTCCCGCAGATGACATCTAGCGGCCTAGTAAAAACACGGCCGGTAAGACAGGCGTTGAGTCGCTGCTTGTATCCTGCTGCTTTTTCATTTATAGCGCCGTACAGACGGCTGTTTAAAGCCTTTATATAGCGATCCATTTCCCTTTTATCCGGCACAGCCATTTCAGCGGCCGCAGAAGGAGTAGCCGCCCGTACGTCTGCAACAAAATCAGCAATAGTGTAGTCGGTTTCGTGACCTACCGCGGAAATAATCGGTATCGTTGAGTTGTAAATGCTGCGCGCTACAATTTCGGTATTAAAAGCCCAGAGCTCTTCCAGGGAGCCCCCGCCGCGGCCGGTAATAATCAAATCCACACTGCCCCACCTGTTTAAAAGGTGGATGCCCCGGGCGATGTCCGGAGGAGCGCCTTCACCCTGGACTAGGACGGGCGCCAGGATGATCTGCAGACCGGACCAGCGGCGCCTAATTATTTCCACCATATCCTGTACTGCCGCTCCCGTGAGCGAAGTAACAATCCCAATCCGGCGCGGTAGCAGTGGCAGAGATTTCTTATGTTTGGGGTCAAAAAGACCCTCGGCCTGAAGTCTTTCTTTCAGCTGTTCAAAGGCCAGGTAAAGCGCGCCCGTCCCGTCAGGCTGAATTTCTCCGGCATAAAGCTGGTACGTCCCGTCACGCTCGTAAACAGAAATGTAACCACGCACTATGACAGCCATGCCGTTATTCGGACGAAAGACCAACGACCGGCTCTTTGCACGAAACATAACCACCTTCAGAGTGGTGACGTTATCTTTTAAGGTAAAATACAAATGCCCTGAGGAGGCGGCCTTAAAATTAGATATCTCACCTTTAACCCAAACATTGGCCAGAAGATAGTCACCATCGATTATGTTTTTAATATGCCGGGTTAATTCTCTCACTGTTAGTATACGCAATGGATTCTCTCCTTCTGGCAGCATAATCCCCGCTTTTGCAAAAATATAAACCGGATTACCGGCATAAATATTCTATAAACAGATCATCAATTCCTCCTGTATTTATCAATGGTATTTCAACTTTAGCAAGAGATATTTCTGCTTGAATTGAAAAAACCACCGTCAGGTGGCCAATTAAACGCAAGTCTTGGGACACATGGCGTGGGTGTCCAGGTATTTCTGTAGGGCGGGATTTATCCCGCTATTACAGTCGGGAACATTTCCTGGGTCCTCAATCTAAAACCAGACTGCTGTCAGTCGGCATATTACTGTTTAAAACCTCCCCGGGAATATACCGATCAATATTTTCGATCACTTTGCCTAAAATACCGTTTATAAATTTACTCGAATCATCCCCGCCAAATATTTTTCCCAGGTCAATAGCTTCGTTTACTGAGACATTGTTCGGAATATCGTTGCAATAAAACACCTCGTACAGCGCCAGCCGCATTAAATTCCGGTCCACGTTGGCCATTCTTTCAAGCCTCCAGTCTTTACTGACAGCTGTAATAACCTGGTCAATAAATACTAAATTAGCCAGTACACCATAAACAAGTTTCCCGGCAAAATCTTCGCTATCTGTCATTTTGCCAAACTCTTCATCCATTAGCGCCATCGCTTCTCCGGGGTCGGCGCCACCCATATCAACTTGAAAAAGCACCTGAAGCGCTCTTTCCCTGGCCCGTCTTCTGCTCATTGTACCTGTTTTAAACCTCCTGGCGGACAGCGGAAATTATAACTATCATTGTAATATTCCCTGATACGCATTTTTTTACTGGTGTTCTCCAAAAAATTTCGCGAATATCGTCTTGAAATCTACTTTATCATCCAACCTCTTGCCGATATAATAGCCGGCAACAATACAGGCCGCGACGAAAAGCGCTTTAAATAAACCATATGTAATGGCAAACCAGCCAAAGACTAGTCCAAGCAGGATGCCAATTATCTTTCCGGGGTGTTTTTCGATAAAATCCTGAAACATTCCCATTTAACCAGCCCTTTCCTTCAGGTTTATTCAACTCTCGGCTTCGTCACAGAGATGCTTTGAATATGTACTTCCACGCTGCTTACCTGCAGACCCGTAACCTCAAATACTTTTTCCTTAATCATGTTTTGGATTTCTGCCGAAGCGTTTGGCACATTGATATCCGGCGTTACTGAGGCCTGAATCTTTAAACCCACACCCAGGGGCACCTCGACCATCCGCGAGCTGATTTCCCTGACCCCTTGTATCTTCCCGGCTACTTTGTTCGCCAGGTCTTCCACAGCGCTGAGGGATAAATTTACCTGACCCAGGGCGTTTTCCGACAGCACCACGTGGTGGGAATTTTTTTTGTGCCTGTAAATGCTTACCCAGAACAACCTGATCCCAATTAATATTACGACAACCATCAGAGGCCAGAAAGTTTCCGGACGACCGGGGTAAAAAACATCCCTCAGCAGGCTCCAGGGCGCTGACCAGCCAAGCATGACTGCTGAAAAAAGGATAAACAACAGAGTAATAAACAAAGAATAGACTGTAAATATAACACGATCAAAAGGATTCACCCGGCAGACCTCCTTAAAAATTAACCCCCTCGTAAGGGGGGGGGTTGATTCCGGCATTATCTAACCATATGCTCTTCCTCCTTTAGCTCTGAAGCAAAAGCAACTCCCTGGACATTAACATTAGCCTCGACAACAGTCAGTCCGGTCATCCGTTCAACCGCAATTTTTACAACCTCCTGTATCTGGGCGGCAATATCAGGGATGCGGACCCCATAATCCATGATCACAGAAAGATCTATGGCCGCTTCTTTCTCCCCTACTTCAACCTTGATACCCTTGGACAGGTTTTTCTTACCGAGCATTTCAACGATACCGCCCGCGAAACCGCCGCTCATACCGGCTACACCTTTTATTTCGATGGCGGCCAGCCCGGCAATCACTTTTACCACATCATCGGCGATCCTTATCGTGCCCAGACTTGTGCGCTCTTCACTTGCAATTTCGCCAGGATCCACTTCG
>JAQVLS010000141.1 GCA_028704035.1 Desulfotomaculaceae bacterium
TGTATTCTATGAACATCCCAAAAAAACACCGAACGGTTAATAATTTTATGCACTTTTATTTTGTCATTAATTCTACTGACTTCTTTTATATTGGCAAAAAAATACAATATTTTGTCGTATGTCTATTGCTCTATATGAAGACAATTCACCCAGAGAAATGATTTCCCCTGGCAAATTAGAAGCTGGTCAGAAAATATTGGTGAGGGAAAAGTACCACCTTGGGTGCTGTTGCAATCAGGTTCAATTGAAGGTTGGTTGCCGGAATGGTATTTAACAAGAAATTCTAGGGATGTTTTACCCAAAATGACTCCCTATTTGATGGTTGTATAGGTAATAGCAAATATGACTACGCAATAAGGACACGGATAACAGCCGCAATGGCTACAGCGAGAAAACGATGAAAACTGTTTTTTATATCCCGCATGCTTAATAAATACCGATATACCGTTGCTACATGTTTGCGGTATAAATCTAGTTGTTAGAGCTGCAAAACATGCCTCGATTAATAGATCCGCAGTTAGGGCCGGTAGAATTGTGGCTGCCTGATACTCTTGTTTTCTAAAATATCCCCCCTACCTATTCTCTCGCCTGCTCTGCTCCCCTTTCCATATTACCCCTGGCCAGGGAGGCGAAAACACCGCCGACGCAGGTAACGGCGAAAATGATAAACGCCACGTTGGAGCTTTTCTGCAGCTGTTCGGCGACAGCAGGGCCTAGTTGGGCGCTGCCGACATAGAGGCCTATAATCATAGTGGCAACAGCCACACTGACGGCCTGGCCGACCAGCCGCATGGTGCCGCTGGTGGAAGATGCCACGCCGTAAAACCTTTTATCTACCGATCCCATGATGGCGTTCATATTCGGGGAGGAAAACAGCGCAAAGCCGGTACCGAGCAGCATCAGGTTCCCCACAATGAGCCAGACCGGGGTTTCTTTCACTACAAAGCTCAACAAGAACAGTCCGAGGGCCGAAAGACCCATGCCAATGGAAGATACGATCCTGGGCTGCACGCGGTCGGAAAGCGCACCGGCGAAGGGCGAGAGCAAGGCCATCATTACCGGCTGGGCCAGCAGGATCATGCCCGCGGCCGATGAGCTGTAACCTATAACCACCTGCAGGACAAGAGACAGCAGGAAAGTGACAGCGAAGGTGGCGCTGTAGTTGATCAGCGCCGCCAGGTTGGACATGGCGAAGGTGACGTTGCGGCTGAAAAGTTTAATGTCTATCAGCGGCTGACTTGATTTCATCTCGTGTCTGACAAACAGGACTATTAAAACCAACCCGATCAACAGGATATATTTTGATGTATCCGCTGTGGCAATTGTTGAAAACGCATACAGAAATGCCACCAACCCGGACATATAGAAGATGGTCCCGACTATATCAAAGCTTTCGCCCCTGGCTCCGGCCCATTCTCCCTTGATTTTGACGGCAGAAACAAGAGCGGCAAGGCCGATTACTGCATTGAGAAAAAATATGGACTCCCAGCCCAGGTGTTGATTCATGGCGCCGCCCAGCACAGGCCCCAACGACAGTCCGGTGTAAACCGTGGCGACGTTTATGCCAAGTACCCGGCCTCTCTCCCGGGGAGGATAGATCGAGGTTAATATGGCCATGCCGGTACCGAACGTCATGGCGGAGCCCACACCCTGCAGGATCCTTAATCCAATCAGTACCTGGACGGACCAGGCTAACCCGCAAAGCAATGAGGAAATTGAAAATATCACCACTCCTAAAGTGAAGATCTTTTTTCTCCCTACCATATCGGCAAGCCGGCCGAACGGCAGCAGGAATGCTGCCGATGACAGAAGGTAACTGCTGACCACCCAGCTAAGCAGCAGCGCACTGCTGTCAAACTCTTGCCCGATTGAGGGAATGGCCAGGTTAATAGCGCTACCCATGAAAGGTGTCGTAAATGAAGCCACCATCACGGTGATTAAAGCATATTTTTTTGTTGCCGCATCCTGGTTCATTAATTATTCCTCCACATGCAATTATTATAAAACTGAATCTTTATGTGTATTGCATTAATATAAAGTTCCGGTGTGTTTAAAATTCTTTTAAAAGTGAATATCTCCTTTCATTAATCAATATTGTATAAAACAAAGTTTACACATGATCTAAAAATAATAAATGCTTAATAATTTCGAAAGACAATTTTAATAAATTTAGATTATATTTAATATATTGGTATGTTAGTAATCTTTATACTAAAAATGATGTGTTGATTTTTATAGAAAGGTTTGGTGATAAAGATGATGCCCATCTCCTTGCCTGCAAATTATAACGACAACACACTTGTTTTAATGGTGCAAACACAACGCACGCTTTATGTATACTGGGATCTCTCCCCCAATCAGAGGGCGGCTTTGGCCAAAAAGAAAAAACTGCAGTTAAGGTTAAATATAGTTAACCAGGGAGTATACCGTTCATTTGATATAAAACCTTTCTGGGACAGCTTTTACATTACAGGCGTGGATCCGGGTATGGATTACTACTGCGATATAAGCATTAAAGAAGAAGATGATGTATATTACCCGGTCATTTATTCCAACACCTCATCAACCCCGCAGGAACACCCCGGCATCGAAAAAACAGCCGGCTCAAATTTCTGGGGAACCGGGGAATATAACAGCCGTAACGGGGTGGCCTGGGTAAGCTACAGCTCCGGCACATTTTATAATAAATAGAGTCCTGAGAGGACTTAACCAAGGGGTCAGGTTGTTAAAAGCCTGGCCCCTTCAGTATTTTGGTTTAATATCCGCTTAGCTCATCACACAGTATCCCCTGGCAGGGTGGCCCATTTACATTACTGGTACAATTGCGGCTTGTTATATTCAATATCAGTAATATCACACTGAAACCAATTAAAATCTCCTGTTTCCAGCTTCCAGATTACATCCATTTTGGAAGAAATCCTGATGCCGTTAAATTCACTATAACCCTTCGCAACACCGCCCCATGGGTCCAGGGCATACTGCCCGTTAACTTCGCGGTACCGTTTGGCGAAAAAGCTGACTGCGTCACCATTGTCGTCGAATGTGTATATCCCTGAGCCGGTCACACCCTGGTAGCTCATTGTCGCCCAGGCCGAATTGGCGTCTATTTCTTCCCATTTGATATAGTCGTTTAAAGCTGCGGTCGGAAACCAAATCATTTCAGCGAGATATCTGAGCAGTGTGCTTTGGTCCATTTCACTGCTGCCGCCGGCGGCTGCCACGGGTAACAGCGATAACACTTTTATATTCATTTCACCCCTGCCCTGAAAATACCTATCTCTGCCTGAAAAATAAAGGAGCGGGTTCATTTTGACTTTTGCCTTCCATACAAAACCCGGCTCTTCCACATTAAAGTACTGTTCAGCCTCAAAAGGCATCCAGGGCTGGTCCTCTTTAAGCCTCATTACGCCGCTTTGCTTCAGGCGGACTGTCCTGATTTTTTCTTTGCCCACCACCTGGGAGCGCTCCAGCCATTTTTGCACACAGCGCGGCAGCCCTGCTAAATCCGCTTCTGCAACAATCTCCTTCTTGTCCTCCGGGATGCTGCCAAACAGTTCCCCGACCTCTTTTTCCACCTGCCTTTCGAACAGGCTATTGGCCACAGCAGACGCCACAAAAACCAGGACCATTATAGCAACAAGAATACCAGCGATCACTATTGCGACCTTTGACATATTTCACCTCCTGGGGGAATCACGGGAATCACGGGGACGTTCTTATTGATTCCTTTAAAAAACTGCTGTCCCACCGATTGCATAAATTTTCTATTATCTTTACTACCAGATATAGGGCAGCAACCTATATCTGACTTTCTTCTTATAATCCTCATATCCTTCCAGCTCATTGACCAGCATTTTTTCTTCCCCTATGATCCTGCCCGCTAAAAGGAATAGCATGGCAATTCCTATTAAAAGACCATACATGGAACCCAGCAGCATCGGCGTACCGATGAAAAGCAGTATTCCGCCAAGATACATGGGATGCCGCACAAAGCCGTATACCCCTGTTGAGATCACATGCTGCCTGCGCTCTGCCTGTATCCTGACCAATGCTGACACGAAGGTGTTTTCGGCATACGACCGGTAAAAAAAGAGGAATGAGAACAACAGCGCAGTGAATCCCAAAACTTTAATCCACAGCGGAAAATACGCGGTCCAACCGTATCGCTTAACATCCAGCGGCATGATCACAATCCAGGCTATAAAACCTATCAGAAGGCCTATGACGACGTACCTGTCCCACCCCTTCTGGTTGCCTGTTCCGGGTTTTTTATACCTTTCAGCAAGCAGGTCCGGGTCGTGACGGTACAAGTGGATGATTGTTGAAAAACAAAGCGCGGTGAACCAGATGCTGAAAATCCAGCCTTCCCGCCAGAGCCAATCTCCTGAAAGGGAAAGCAGCAGCGTCGGGAATATCAGGATGTAAATCAGTGTGAAAACAATTTTACCCGCCGTAAGGTTCTTGTTATCTGCCACATCTCACCCCTCCTGCGTTTAGTATCTCCAAAAATAGCAGGAGAGAAATATCTGCCGTTGGATTAATTTAATCATCGGGTTCCCGATGTTCCGTCTCTTGGTCGTCTATCCAATCAGGTTCTTCCCAAACCATACCTTTTCTACCTGGAACTTTTCGGGTAGCCCCAGCCTTGTAAAATTTGCATGATTTGGGTCCGTAACAAAAAGTCTCAAATCTATACCGGCAGTTAGTTGGATTCCAATGATCAATTATGAGTTCAACTGACATTCGACAACCCCAGATACATGTAATACATTTCGTATTATATGTCTGGGCAGATAACCGTCTATGCCCCCGTTGTCTAAATTCTTCAAGCGAGGGCGGTATACATTTCCATGGT
>JAQVLS010000142.1 GCA_028704035.1 Desulfotomaculaceae bacterium
CCACTCGTACTGCCCGTGGTGGCTGACAATCATATGGAGCAACTTGGTCCGCAGTCCTTCCGGGAAGGCGGGTTGCCGGCTGATATATTTGTCCAGGAGCCGGACGCCGAGGACGATATGGCCCAGCAGGCGGCCTTCGTCGGTAAAATCTATGTCAGCGCCGGTTCGGTATTCTTCCACTTTGCCGATATCGTGGAGCAGGGCGCCGGCTACCAGCAAATCGCGGTCGATTTTGGGGTAAATAGACGCCGTCTGCTCAGCCGCAGCGGCCATGTTCAGGCTGTGCTCCGCCAGACCCCCGATAGCAGTCTGGTGGTTGCGTTTGGCGGCGGGAGAGATGAGGAGCGCCTTAAGGAAATCATCATCTGATAAGATCATAAATAGCAGGCCTTTTAAATGCTGGTTTTGCAGAGATGCGGTGAGTGCATTAAGCTGATCCCGGGCGGATTCCGGAGCCAGCTTGCTCGCGGGTATGAACCTGTGGGGATCTACTTCAATGTCCCGGCAAACCGGCATGGATGATATATTGATTTGTACTTTGCCGTTATATTCTTCAACCTGGCCCTGTACCTGGACGATATCTCCAACCCGGCAGCCTTGATGTATCTCATACACAGCTTCCCAGACCCGGCCGTCCACCTGGCCTGTTTTATCCCCCAATACTACCGCCAGGTAATGCCCGGCGCCACTGCGCAGAGGCAGGAGCTTCTTGCTCTTTAACGCGAAAGTGCCGTTCACTTCCTGGCCGGGGTTAAGCTGTTCTATTAAAATATTCATAATAAAAATCCTCCTGTCAAATCTTCCTGGCATAAATTTTACAACATTCCCCGGCATATGTCTGTCACTAAATAGAAAATATGTTCGCTGTCGGGAAATGTTTTAGCGGAAAAAACCTGGCTTGATTTGATAAGTCGGGTTTTTTTTGAAACTACTAGAAAAGCGGCGCCCTCTCGGGTAATTGGAGAGCCAGTTTTTTATTGAATACACAATCTTATTTTTCATAGTTAAAATCCCAGCCGGAATAAAAAAGATAGATATTTTACCGGGCATTTTAAATCCTTTCTTTTAAAACTTTTTGCTTAAAACAGGTAATACTTAAAAATTCATGTAAATAGGATGGAATGATAACTCTTTTATAGCATTATTTTACACCATAGTCCGGGTAATCCGGACAGGGGCAGAGGAGGAGCCGGGGATGCCTTTTGAAAAAAATTTTATCCTTATTTTCTTTACTGCCATGGGCGTATTGCTCGGAGCTGCATTAATTGGCTCGCTGGCGGCGGTAATGGTGCGGGAGCCGCCCCTGGGCACCATGCTCAAGCTAGCCAGGGAAATGAAGATATGGGCAGTGGTAGCGGCAATCGGTGGAACCTTCTCAACCATAGAGATTTTGGAGTCGGGTTTTTTGAAAGGAGAAATAACCGCGGTACTAAAGCAAATCTTTTTCATCGTTAGCGCTATGGGTGGGACCCATTTAGGTTACTTGATTATCCTGGCTATAGCTGGAGAAGGGAAATGAAAAAACAGTTTGTCCGTTTAATGGCGCTTTTTTTCCTGGGCATGGCAGCAGGGGGCGTTTTGGTGACCGTCAATCTCGGTGGCCAGATAGATGAAATGACATATAAAAATCAGCATCTCAGCCAGCAGCTTGAACTTTGCGGGGATGAGTTAAATCAATTAAAGATAAGCATGGGAGAGAGAGAAAAAAAAGTAGTTACCACTATCGAGTCCCACATCTCGATTCTTGGTGAAAACACGGCCAAACTTGAAGAAAAAAACACAATCCTATTCCTGGATAAACAGGTGCGGCAGTGGCTGGAACCGCTCAAAGGAGAGGAGGCAGAAAAACTAAACTATGCACTAATTCCGCAGATTGTTGATGATAGAATAGTCGAATTTGAAGGCGCTAATTATCAGTTAAAAGTTAAGCTGGTTGTGATCGATGTAAGCATAATCATATATGTAGAGGCAAAAAAAGAAAAATTAACTATGTAATAGATTATGTATAACCGTATGTAGTGTTACGAAAAGGTAGAAAGATAAATGAAAACCGGGAGAGTATCTCTCCCGGTTTTTTTCACTAAAAGAATTTTTGCAAGAAATCCAGTATTTTAAAGCGGTATTCCACGGTCACCTGCTCTTTGGGTAGTGAAGCGGTTTCCTTTGCAGTGCTGCTGGTGGTTATCTGCAGGACGGCCACACAGGAAGGCTGGCTGTCGGCGCCAGCGCTGTCATGCAAAGTATCTGTTCCAACGGCAGCGCTGTTATGCGCCGCATCGTTTTGGTCTTGGGCGCTGTCCGGCAGTATGCTGCTCTCTATCATCCTGCTCATATCCACAAAGCACAGGGGCGGGAAGAGGACACACCACCAGTTAGCCCCGGCCCCGCCTCCGATGGTTACCCGCACCGCTTCATAATCACCGGCGGGAAGGATAAAAGGCCCGTAGTGTTTGGTTGGGAAAGAAAAGCTGTTCAATTCCACTTTGACCGGGTAATCTTTGCCTTCAGCCCGAATTTTACCGGTGGCGATATCATGGATATGATCAAGGTTAGCTGCGGCAATCTGCCTGGCTAATTCGATATTATCAGCTTCTATAAAAGCGGGGCCCAAAGCGGCCACGATTTCGTCCCGGACCTTTCTTTTTAGAGCCTGGTCCGCGCTGCTGTCGCTGTTGGAAACGACATGCAGTCTGATTAAGCTGTCGGGTGAATATACGGGCTCAGTATCTTGATAACCCAGGCCTAGTGTCAGAGTGACGATGACCGGCAGCGCCAGGCCGGCCACAATAAGCGCAATTCTCTTTTTCACTGTTCATTCCCCAATCCGTTTTTTTCATTGTTAACTAGCTATAGTATTGCCGGCTAGTATAGGTATTAACACAGGCAGGAAATAAATTTTGACACTGATTATACGAAAATTTTTTTTGCAAAGGAGGAATTATTATTCAAATGTAGAAGAATTGTAATTACTTTGTACACCTTTTGTAGCTATAAAAGCAAAGGCAGGAACCAGCGGTTATGAAAATTGAAATAAGGGGCGTCGAAAGGCTGAGTTTCCGCGAGCGACAGGTCGTGTCACTAAAAGAAATGGGTTATTCGACGGACCGGATCGCCAAACAGCTGAATATAAGCCCCAGCACTGTATCAACTTTATATAACCGCGCCAGGACCAAGGGCTATGAGGTCGTTATCGTTATACCGGGTCAGAATCTGGCACTCTTTGGTATCGATGAGGAAGAGGAGGAAAAAGCTTGAATCAGCCGCTGAGAAATGAGGAATATTTTTATCACCGCCAGGAACAAACCGAACCCAGCAAAAAAGCCAGGCCCAGGAAATCATTTAATTTTTCCAGAAGCAGGCTTCCGGCAGTAGTGCTGTCATTTCTTTTAGTTTACCTGGTTGTATCGTTTTGCTCCCAGTTCAGCAAACTTTCCAGCATGCAGAGAGATGTGCGGAATATCCAACAGCAGGTGCAGGAAATGCAGCAAAAAAACGTAACGCTACGTGAAGATCTGCGCCTGGCGCAAAGTGATGCTTACATCGAAAAGACTGCCAGAGAAAAGATTGGTTTAATGAAACCCGGAGAAACCAGGATCGTTACAGTAGTACAGGGAAATGATTCCCAGAAAATTGAAGTTCCTACAGGGCAAAATGCTATAGCTGATTAAAGTTAAGGCGAAAACTCAGTTGAATCTTGACACTATCCCGTTGATTCGCATATAATTACATTGGGTGTGGAAGTTATTAAGGAGGAATTTTGTCAGTTATGCCGATTGAGCTGGGGAGCGTTTTAAACGGTGTTGTTGCTGGGATTACGAATTTCGGCGCATTTATTGAGCTGCCCGGTGGGGTGACTGGTCTGGTTCATATATCGGAGATAGCCGGGGTATACGTCAAAGATGTAAATGATTTCCTGAAGATTAACGATAAAATCACAGTAAAAGTGATATCGATAGATCCGAAAGGCAAGATCGGGCTTTCTATGAAGCAGGCAAACCCTTCCGTACATGCTCCTAGAAAAAAATTTCAGCCTTCCTTTGAGGATAGACTAGGCAAATTTATGAAGGAAAGCGAAGAACGACAGCAAGTTTTAAAAAGAAACACAGAGTCAAAAAGGGGTGGGCGAGGCTGCGGAAGGAAAATGGAATAGAAAAATGTAAGGCAATTCTTAAGCGGAATTGCTTTTATTGTTTTATGGGGTGAAAATTTTATGAAGCGCGTTGCTTCTATTGATATTGGAACAAATTCCACCAGGCTTCTGGTCGCTGAATATACCGGTGAACATTTAAACAGGATAGAGACCGGTCTGATCACTACCCGTCTCGGCAAGGATATGGCTGGCGGAAAGCTGTTGCTGGAAACTATGCTGAATACCGCTGACGCGGTGGGCCAATTTTATCAAAGAGCCTTAGACCTGGAAGTTGTGGCTGTGACAGCCGCAGCCACCAGTGCTGTGCGGGACGCTTCCAATAAGGCGGATTTTCTGGAGCTGGTTAATAAAAGGACAGGTTTGATGGTCAGGGTGCTTAGCGGCGAGGAAGAAGCGGCCTTGAGCTGGCGGGGCGTGTTTTCCGGTCTGCAGGTCGAAGCCGGCGTCACCCTGGTCATAGATATTGGCGGCGGCAGTACTGAATTCATCTGGATGCATGGCGACCAGCTGAACCTGGCCAGTGTAAACGCCGGAGCGGTTAGGCTTACAGCGGTCGGTGCGGATGAGGCTGTGACATATAATATCCTGCGGCCTGCCTTGGAGGAAGTGAAGCGATGTGCACCGGCATGTCTGGTGGGAGTGGGCGGGACAATAACGACACTGGCCGCCATAGATCAGCAGTTGGCCATTTATGA
>JAQVLS010000143.1 GCA_028704035.1 Desulfotomaculaceae bacterium
TGCCGAGCAGGATTGCGGAGGCCGTGATCAACACGCAGATAAATGAGAGAAAAATAGAGATCGCCAGGGATAAAGAACTGGTGGCAAAAATAATGGAGCGTTACCCGTCGCTGCCGTTTATCGCCGTTGAAACGGACGGCAACCCTTTTCCCCAGGTGATCGAAGCCAGGCTGGAAATATTCTGCCTGCAGGTGAAAAGATTGCACAGGCAGATCCTGGAAATGAAAAAAGATGACAATTCCAGAAGAAATTCAAGGGGTTGGAGTTCGTCCCAATTGGCGGATCCTTCCTAAATTGAAACGGGGGCGCACCTCCCCTTACGGATATTCCTTTGTGGTAGGAGGCATGTCCCAATTGACGGGGATTGGCTTTGGGGCCGAGGTGTGTCCCCGGTTGAAAAATGGCGGGCTAAAGTAGCCCGCCCTACAGGAGACGAAAAATGTTTCCGATTGAAATGTTACAAGCGGGAAAAAATAAATGACTATCGAATAACTATATTGATATCGTATAATAAGGAGAGGGTTATATGTCTTTCAAAGACATCCTTTTTTGTAAAGACGGCTCAATTGCGACCATTACCCTGAACCGGCCCGCCAGTTTCAACGCTCTGGATCTGAACATATCAAACGAAATTTGCACGGCCCTGGAGGTCTGCCGTTCGGACCAGGGGATAAGGGTTGTAATCCTGACCGGCAGCGGGAAAGTTTTTTGTTCCGGGGGCGATATAAAATATTTTGAGCAGTTTGCTCACTCGGATCCTTGTGAACCGGTCCGCCGTGTACTGGAGCCGCTGCACCGGATCATTCTGCAGATCAGGCATATGCCAAAACCGGTGCTGGCTGTGATAAACGGGGCGGTGGGCGGCGCGGGAATGTCGCTGGCGCTGGCTTGTGACCTGCGGCTTTGCTCCAGCCAGGCAAAATTCAAGCAGGCTTATACCAGCCTGGGTCTGGCGCCCGATGCTGGTTGGAGCCTGTGGGTCGGCCTGCTGGCGGGTTTTGCCAGGGCAAATGAAATGGTTTTTCTCGACCCGGTTTTCGATGCTGATCAGGCCCTGACCATGAACCTGATCCACAAGGTAGTAGCGCCCGAGGAACTTGCAGAGGCGGCGCGCGTGTGGGCTGAAAAACTGGCCGCCGGCGCCACACGTTCATTTGCGATAGCCAAGCAAAATTTAAACCAGGCACTGCTGTCGCTTCTGGAACGCCAGCTGGAGGTTGAGCGGCAGGGCGTACTGGACGCAGCGCAGAGTGATGATTACCAGGAAGGGCTGGAAGCTTTCTTGAAGAAGCGTAAGCCCCTTTTCAAAGGGTCCTGAATAAGTTTCTTTTTCCACTATTATTATAAGCAGTTTACTATAAACCAAGAGGACAACTGGAGGGGAAATTGTGGACATTTTATCTGCTATCGGCAACACGCCGCTTGTGGAATTGAAAACACTTAATAACGGGAGCAAAGTCAGGATATTTGGCAAGCTGGAAGGAAATAATCCTGGTGGTTCGATTAAGGATCGACCTGCCTACTATATGATCAAAAAGGCGGAAGAATCCGGCGAGCTCACAAAGGACAAGATTATCCTGGAACCTACCTCAGGCAACACCGGGATTGCCTTAGCGATGATAGGTGCGGCAAAGGGGTATAAAGTCAAGCTGGTGATGCCCGGCTGTGTAAGCGAGGAAAGAAGCCGCATCCTGGAAGCTTACGGGACTGAGCTAGTTCTTACATCCGCATGTGAACGTACTGACGGTTCGATCAGAGCGGCGCTTAAGATAGTAGAAGAAGAACCGGGCAAATATTATATGCCCAACCAGTTTACGAACATAAACAATACCCTTTCTCACTACGAGACCACAGGCCCGGAGATCTATGCGCAGACGGAAGGGAAGATTGATGTTTTTGTAGCCGGCATGGGTACTACCGGGACGCTGATGGGGACAGGCATGTATCTCAAAGAGAAAAACCCTGGAATAAAAGTCGTCGGTGTCGAACCTTTAAAGGGACATACCATCCAGGGGCTAAAAAACATGGAGGAAGCGATTGTGCCAAAAATCTACCACCCGGAGCAGATGGACCGGAAAATCAACATAGAGGACGACGTAGCATATGAAACGGCGCGGCAGCTGGCCACGAAAGAAGGTATTTTTGTAGGCATGTCCAGCGGCGCGGCTGTAGCAGGCGCCCTGCGGATTGCCGAGACTATGGACACGGGCATTATTGTAGCCATCCTGCCCGACCGCGGGGACCGTTATCTGAGCACTACCCTGTTCAGGTCAATATGTGCCGAATGTTCCCCTTAATAAAAGACGCTATGACCAGATATAATAACGAGACCCGGCTGTATGCCAGCCGGGTCTTTGTAAACCTAGGGCATTCTTTTCACAGTGTCTGATTTAATCTGATCGGAATCCTTGGTTACATAAGTTTTGCAGCAGGTGGCCGTGCAGGTTCCTGCCGTGCCGGGGGTCAGCTGACCGGCCGAGGCCACGTCAATATTGTCCGGCTGCTGGCTGCCGAATGCGTCGTTGGCTACCAGAATTTCATTGGCGTGACATTTGTTTCCCTGATTCCAATAGTGGCAGTCGCTAACAATGCAGTGAATATGTTGATCTGTCATCTTGTTCAATCCTTTCTTTTTTTAATTTTGTACTTCACCTGTATTTTTAACAGATAAAAGTTTTTTATTAATAAAGATTTTTCTATTTGTCTAACAATAATAATTTATCAGGAGGATTCAAATGAAAGCCCATACCAAATATCTGTGGTTTAATACTCGCAAACGGCGTGAGTATATCAACGTGACCGGCGAAGTGGAAAATGCTGTGCGTGAAAGCGGCATTCAAGAAGGTATGGTGCTGGTTTCAGCTATGCACATTACCGCCGGCGTATATGTAAATGATGATGAACAGGGAATCATCCAGGATATAGATGAAATGCTGGAAAAACTGGCGCCATACGGCAAAGCTTATCGGCACCACCAGACCGGTGAGAACAACGGTGACGCGCATTTAAAAAGTTTGCTTGTCCACCACCAGGTGATCATACCGGTGACAGACGGCAAATTGGATTTTGGTCCCTGGCAGCAGGTTTACTACGCCGAGTTTGACGGGCAAAGGAAAAAAAGAGTAGTAATTAAGGTAATGGGGGACTAAGGGCAGTAAGTACAGTCTTACTATGTATCATTGCTATGCTGCGTTGAAATAATAAATATAAAATTAGCCCGTATGGCTGTAGGTGGGATGCAGATGAATAAATTATACAGATCCCGGAAAACCAGGATTATTGCTGGAGTAGCAGGAGGTTTGGCCGAATATTTTGATATTGACGTAACCCTGGTGAGATTATTGTGGGTACTGGCCGTTTTTGCTGGTGGGACGGGCATACTGGCCTATATTGTTGCTGTTATTGTCATTCCAGAAGAAAAAGATGCATTTGGTTATCCTAGAGCAGAGCAGACAAAGGACCGTGCCAAACCAGAATGGGGTCCGCGCCAGGGAACCGCCCGCCGCAATGCCGGTCTTTTTTTAATCGGTCTGGGATTTGTGCTTCTCGCGTACGAAATACTGCCCGAGGTTTTTATGCGCTATTCATGGCCGCTGCTGTTGATTGCGCTGGGTATTTTCGTCATTTCCAGGGACAAAAGGGGGGCAGGTCAATGAGAACAGGCACTTTTATAATTGGCCTGTCTTTTATTCTAGCCGGTGTAATAGCCTTATTAATTAACCTTGGCTATGGAACCAGGGGTCTAATCATCCAACTGCAAAGAATGTGGCCGATTATTATAATAATAATCGGAATCAGCCTTTTGGGGAATGGAAAGGTTCCCCAATGGCTTGGGATAATCATAATACTGGCGCTGGTAGGAGGGGTTGTGTTCTTATTCATTAACGCTCCCAGGTTGGTTTTTTATGTTTAACTATCAGGTCTTTTAAATTTTTAATAGACGGAGGTTATCTGATGAGTCCCTACCGCGGAGGCTCCTTTCTGCTTGGCATAGCAATAATCGCGCTGGGTGTGGTACTGCTTCTCAATAACTTTAATATTATTGATGTCAGCGCGGGCTACTTGATCTCAACTTACTGGCCTCTTTTACTTGTGCTCTGGGGAATAGACCTGTTGCTGCCGGGTGCAGGGTCCAGAAGTTTCAAACCTGGGAGAAAATCTGGAGCGCTAATTACAGGATTAATCCTAATAGCCCTGGGCCTGCTTGTTATTGGGCATAACCTTGACTTGTATGAGTTGGATTTTTCTTTCTTCTGGAGTTTGTTCTGGCCTGTGGTAATTATTTTAATTGGCTGGAGTTTATTAAGGAGTACATCCGGTTCGGACGGCTTCCACTGGGCTTTTATGAGTGGGATTGAACTGAAACAGAAAGGCTGGAAACTGGAGGACGGCAGTTTTTTTGCCCTCATGGGTGGTATCGATATAGACCTGAACACGGCTGAAATCCCTGAAGGGGAAGTCCGTCTAAATGTTACAGCTGTGATGGGCGGCATTAAAATTATTGTACCGCCGGGGACCACAGTTGAATACGAGGGCACTGCCGTGCTGGGCGGTGTGAAGTTTTTCAACGAGGACAGCGGCGGTATTATCGCCGTTAGGAAATCGGAATATAAGGGCGATCCGGAAAGCGGCACGAAACTTATCCTGCGGTGTACAGCGATCATGGGCGGTATTGAAATCAAACACTAAGAAGGCGGGGGACGGAAGGACGTTCTTTTTGCCCCCTGCGGGTGAATCGCGGGGACGCGCCTAATGA
>JAQVLS010000144.1 GCA_028704035.1 Desulfotomaculaceae bacterium
AAAAGGTTGGCGATGAAGTGACCATTAATACGCCGGGCGGCAAACTTAAATACAAGATACAATCCATAAGGCTGGTAGGCTAGTTATTACTGCTTTTTTATTAAATGTTCACGTTACCCTCCCGCCGGGAGGGTTTTGCTATTTCCCGCCGAATCCTTCTACCAGGGTGTTTGCAATCAAGCCGCCGTTAGACTTAGACACACGAAAAAGGAAGTGATGTCAATGACCAACGAAGAGAAAATCCTTAATATGCTTCAGTCAATTCAGGGCGACGTAAAAAACATGAAAATCGACATAGGCAAAGTTTATACCAAGATTGATAAACTGGAACTGCGCATGGAAAATGAAATTGTTGATAGACTTCACGCCCTCTTCGATGACCGCCAGGTGCAACATGGAAAATTACAGTGCCTTGAAGACAGGCTGGAAAGCATTGAAATTGACACCGGCTACCTTGTTTCCAGGGTTTCCAGTTTAGAAAAGCTGGTGAAGTAAGCCCGGTTTTGCGATAGACCCCAGGAACGTGAACAGCCGGAGTGGCTATCGGGACGTTTTTGTTACTGTTTCGTGACTGCTTTACACTAGAAACAAAAAAGGCAGGTAATTCCAACCCTGGAATCCCTGCCTTTACTCACTTTTTGGAGGCGACACCCGGATTTGAACCGGGGGATGGAGGATTTGCAGTCCTCTGCCTTACCACTTGGCTATGTCGCCGATCAAATGGAGCGGAAGACGGGATTCGAACCCGCGACCCTCGCCTTGGCAAGGCGATGCTCTACCACTGAGCCACTTCCGCATAATGTTATTGTACTATATTATATTATTTTGTCAAGAAATGTGCTGACAACAGTACCGAAGAGCTTACTAAAAACCTTGGCAAAATATACATTAGCACATTCGGGAACTGCCTGTCAACCTCGATTTTATTGGATGGAAAAAACTATAGCTCCGTAGATACCAGCCAGAAGAGTGGCAACCCATCCCCCTTTGGGTTTTTTGTTTTTCACGGCAAATATAAGTCCGGCTATTGATGCTATAATCAAGAGGATTGACACTGCAAGACGCCAGTCCATAAAAAAACACTCCCTTCAAGTCCAACATAATATATTTGTTATTCGTTAAAAGTTAACATATCCCTTTTTTTAAACTTTAATCACCGCGTCTTCCGGCTGCTCCAAAGGCCAGCACGCAGGCTGCCAGCCACACACCGCCGGCGGCAAACCCGGCGATAATATCGCTCGGGAAGTGGACTCCGAGGTATATGCGGCTGGCGCCAATAGCGATAACCAGTAAAAAAGTTAACACTGCCACATACCAGGCCGGTTTATCCCGCCGCCTTAAATTCAGCCATATCAGGTAGCCGAGCATGCCGTAGAAAGCTGTCGCGATCATGGCGTGGCCGCTGGGGAAACTGTAGCCGCTCGCCGCAACCAGGTGCTCTAGATCCGGCCGCGTCCGGCGAAAAATTTCCTTGAGCACGGTGTTTAATAACCAACCCCCCGCCAGACTAACAGCCAGCATCAGTGTTTCCCGCATTTTCAGGCGATATAACATATAGCCGCCCGCGATCAGAAATAAACCAATTTCAAAAGGAGCCGATCCGACATTTGTAACAAATACAGCCAGGTTGTCAAATCCATTGCCTGCTGTACTGCGGATAAAACCGCCAACCAGCGTGTCAAAAATGTCCAGTTCCTGATTAATGAGGCCATAGGCAAGTTTTACGAATAAGGCCAGGAGGAGCGACCCGGCGATAATTCCCCAGGTCAGGTTGGCGCCTATTTTGTTTGGTGAAGTGCGCTCATAGGTGCTATTCTGCTCTGTATTCTTAATGTCTCATACGTCCTTTTCTTAATCTGGTTGTATATTGGTCACATTATAAGGAGATAATTAATTAAAATTTCCGCATACAGGAGGCGATTGATTTGCCTGGTTTCTTCGAACAATATATCGGCTTTGCCATTGCGGCGCTGTTTTTTGTAATCACTGTGTCGGCAATCCTATTTTTATACTACTTCCTGGCAAAAAAACGGTTTGGCGGCATGGTTAAGGCAGGCGGCAGACCGGACGTCAAAGGGCCGGGCGATGAATAACCGGCACAGCTTGCGCCGTACTTATTGATTTGAAAATTTCATGTTCTCCCCGATCTTGTCCCTGATATTTTGTTGCTCAAGATAATCCGCAATTAACTGGTCAGCTGCTTTTTCCTCTTCAGAATGAATTATTTCACAGTGCCCAAGGCCGCATGCTTCTTGTCCGGTACACTCGCTGAGCTCAATTATGTTATAACCGCACCATCTTTCCGCCAGGTGCACTAAAATTTTTACATCAACATCGTGATTAATGTTAGGGCAAAAAAATTTTAAAACATTTTTCTATTTTCATAAGTGCCCCCTACCACTGCAAAATCATAAACCTGATCTTAGAAAAAACCTTTTTCTTTGGCCATCATAGCGCCTTTAAAAATTGCGTCGTCATCGTTTTTGGCTTCATATCGCATTACCTGCATCGTGCCGGCTGAGCCGGCGGCAAACAGCAACCCGTATGATTTATCTCCTGCCGCGTATTTGACGATATCCAGGTACTCTGTAATAGCCGCTATGACCGTATACTCCTGCATATTACACTTCCTTATAGAATATTCTAATCCAGCTTTATCTGATATTATAGCTGATGGCAAATTACATATAAATAGATTTCTATGACCCTGCTATTAATTTCCCAATGACATGCCAAAATGAACTGTTGTCATAACCCAAACGCCACATTGAACTGCCAACCAGCCGGTATTTTTTTATAAGATTCGTTTTTCCCTCTATAGATCGGTCGTTTTCAAACCATATTTCTCTATTACCGCAGACAAGACAGGGAGTTTTGGCGTCATCGTTCCAGCTGGCGCTAAGTCCCCTTTCTTCCATTAAATCCGAAACATTCTTCATCGTGGCAATATCGCACTCGGTACCATTTTCAGGCCAATCATAGCCGTAAGAAGGGATCCCCAATGACAGCCGCTGCGGCAAAAATCCCGCCGCCAAGGCGGCCCTGATATTATCCTCCACCCAGGGCAGGGGCGCAACAGGACCGGGCAATGTTCCTTTCCGGTGATAGTCATAAGCCATGAGCACGGCCCTGTCGGCCAGGCCGCAGATAGCCTGATAATCGTAGATTTGAGCAATATCCGCCGGCGGATCTACAAGCGGGACCAGGCAAACGTCAAGCCTTTGGCCCGATGGCTTCATCTCTGCCGCCAGTTCCTTAATAAATTGTGTAAAACCGTCCATCTCCGGTGTATAGTCCCGGCCGGCACTTTTGACAATTTCAATGTCGATATTTATCCCATCGTAATTGTTGTCACGCATGATCCTGATAATGTTCTGAACGGCAGTCTGCCTGGCGGTAGGTTCAGTCAGCACAACACTGCTGCGGTTATAGGCCAGCGCTGCAAGCGGGATCACTTTAATATTTTTTTCTCTGGCCAGCGCCAACGCCTGCTGATCAATTTCCTCTTCTATCGTCCCGTCTCCCCATATGTAGTACCACAAGGGAGAAATCTCCTGCATGTAAGGCCAGTGCTCAGCCAGGGACGTGTAAGAGGAGGACGGGCCGGAACCGTTCGTATAAAAACCACAGAATACCGGAGCCGGCTCACTCCCGCTGCTAATCTCCGTGGGTTGGTTATCCGGCTTTTTAGCGCAGCCTGCTGAAAAAAATAGTATAAAACTCGCGATAATTATACAGGCTATTACAGTCATTAAGTGGTTTGTTTCATTATCTGCCGCCTTCATGCACCCACCTGCTTCTCTACTTAATCTCCGCCCGTTACATTCATACCCTTTAACGCCCCGGCGTTATACTGTTTAAATATTTCTTTTTGTTTTTTTCCGCCGTTTGACACATTCTGTCAGCAGATATTCGATCTGACCGTTGATGGAACGGAAGTCGTCTTCGGCCCAGGCGGCCAATTCCTTCCAAAGCGAGGGTGATACTCGCAGAAGAATCTGCTTCCTGTCCTTCTCTTTATGTGCTGCATTTTCCACTTGGCATCACCCCTCCGCACTTACCGGCCATAATTCGTGTGCCGGCATTTCTTCCGGTTTATGTGGCAGTTAAATGCCGGGCATATATTCCGTTTTTTCTTTGCCGCACTCTCACCCCTAGTATATGGTACCGCTGTTGACGACAGGCTGGGGGTCCTTATTACCGCAGAGGACAACCAAAAGATTGCTGACCATAGCCGCCTTCCGCTCTTCATCCAGCTGAACGATATTATTTTCGCTCAGCTTGGAAAGGGCCATATCCACCATACCGACGGCACCCTCGACGATCATCTGCCTGGCGGCGATGATGGCGGAAGCCTGCTGTCGCTGCAGCATGGCGGCGGCGATTTCCGGCGCGTAGGCCAGGTGGGTGATCCGGGCCTCTAATATTTCCAGACCGGCGACATCTACCCTCGATTGGATTTCTTCTTTAATCTTATCCGCCACTTCCTGGCTGCTGCCCCGCAGGGATTTTTCCCCGTCTTCCGTGGAAGCGTCATAGGGATAGAGGCGCACAATATTGCGCAGCGACGAATCGCATTGGATGGACAGAAATTCAACGTAGTTATCCACGTTAAAAGCAGCCCTAGCTGTATTGATCACCCTCCAGATGACCACGATGCCGATGATGATCGGGTTACCCAGTTCGTCGTTGATCTTCTGTGTCTCGTTATTCAAGGTCATGCTCTTCAGGGAAATTTTTTTATTGGGGACTT
>JAQVLS010000145.1 GCA_028704035.1 Desulfotomaculaceae bacterium
ATTGAGGAAAAACCTGCAGCCCGCGGGGAATCTGTGCTGCTTAAATATTTGAAAGATCCTTTGAATTCAACTATTCTGGTTTTTAATACCGGCGAGCCGGTGGACAAAAGAAAGCGTATTTTCAAGGTGGTGCAGAAAGCCGGGAGAGCGGTGGATTTTACTTACCTGAAGCGGAATGAACTGGCCCGTTTGCTGACACAGAAGGTAGACAAGGCCGGTCGCCGGTTTGCCGGCAGGGCTTTGGACGAACTGCTGGATACGGTTGGCCCGTCTCTGCAAAAATTGAGTATGGAATTCGACAAGCTTCTTAATTATACGGCGCAGAGCGGGGTGATCACCCCGGATGATGTGCGCAGACTGTGCCCGCCTCCCCTGGAGGATAATATTTTTGTTATTGTCGATGCGGTAGGCAACCGGCGCTGCGGGGAGGCCTTGAGCGGTATTAAAGACATGCTGGCGGCAAAAGAGCCCCCGCTGCGCATCCTGGCCATGATCACCAGGCAGTTCAGGTTGCTGCTGCAGGTCCATGACCTGGCCGGGCGGGGCTGCCCGCCGCGGGAAATTGCCACGCGGCTAAAAATGCATCCCTTTGTGGTGCGCAAGCTTACCGCCCAGTGTAAAAATTACAGCGGGAAAAGCCTGGTCCGCATTTTCCAGTACCTGCTGGAAATGGATGTGGCGGTGAAGACCGGCGGGCAGGAATTTTACCCGGCGGTAGAACATTTTATATTGAAACTTTGCGCCGTTTCGCGATAATCGGGAAACAGCTTTTTTTTGATGGTGATTGGATTGGTGATAAAGGATTTGGACGAAGAAAAAAAGCTTTTATATAATCTGGAGGACCGTCCGTCTCTGGACCGCAACCTTCTTTATGCCGTGCAATGGCTGGGTTTTGCAGTAGCTAACTCGGCGGTCCTGCCGCTGGTAGTAGGAAGCGCGCTCGGGCTCGATCAGGCCGGCATCGCCACCCTGGCCCAGCGCACTTTCTTTTTTCAGGCTTTGGCGTCACTGCTGCAGGTGCTCTTCGGCCACCGCCTGCCGATTATCGAAGGCCCGTCCGGCATGTGGTGGGGCATTTTCATCACCCTGGCGGCAATGGCCCCGGAGTTGGGCAAACCGCTGAGCCTGCTGCGCACCGACCTGGAGTTTGGCGTAATGGCCGCCGGGGTGATCCTGGTGGTTCTCGGCATGACGGGCCTGATCGGCAAGGCCCTGAAATTTTTTACGCCTGCTGTTACCGGCTCTGTGCTGGTTCTGCTGGGCCTGCAGTTAAGCGACACCTTTGTCAGGGGAATGTTCGGCATTGGCGCCGAGGGAAGTATAGACCCGAAATCAGCCTTTGTGTCTGTGCTTGTGGTATCCATAGTCATTTTTATCAGCCTTAAAGCCAGAGGTTTTTTAAAAAGCATCGCCATCCTGGTCGGCATTGCGGCGGGGTGGGTCTTAGCCGTACTGGTCGGGGTTCCCGCCGGGGAATTCATCAGGTCGGAGGCGGTCGTGGCCCTGCCGGGGTTGTTTGCCTGGGGCGCACCCACCTTCGATCCCGGCATAGTGTTTGTTTCGGCGCTTACCGGCCTGCTGGTGCTGTCCAACCTGGTGGCCAGCATCCTGGCTATGGAGCGGGTGTTGGATACTGAACTGCCCCAAAAGACATATAACAGGGGTGTGGTATTTACCGGTTTTGCCGATATTCTGGCCGGGCTGGGCGCGACGGTGGGTTTTGTGCCTTATTCCGCCGGCGCCGGTATGGTTGCCTTGACCAGGGTGGCGGCCAGGATGCCTTTTGTGATATTTGCTTTTGCCCTGATCATCCTGGGCCTGCTGCCGCAGGTAGGCGCCTTCCTGGCGTCCATGCCGCCGCCGGTAGGCTACTCGGTGCTGCTGGCCTCCTTCTGCCAGATGATGGGTTTCGGGCTGAAAGATTACGCCCGGATGGAGTTTAGCGCCAGGGATTATTTTGTGGTGGGTCTGCCGATCCTCTTCGGGACCGGCATGATGAACCTGCCGGCCGGCGCCTTCGCGGGGATCCCTGTGTTCGCCCAGTACATCCTAGGCAACGGGTTTGTCGGGGGTATGCTGCTGTGCATGCTTCTCGAACACGTGCTCCTGCCCAAAAAATACTTCTCTTAGGAAGCGTGTTAAGGGGAAATATATAATTAATTATACTAATCACACAACAAAAAGCCCCAGCTATTTTTCAGCTGCGGCTTTGTTTTTTCAAGGATTCTGTTATCCGGTAATTACCCGGTAAGCTTGTTAAACCTCCTGGTCAGACGGGATTTTTTACGGGAAGCTGCATTTTTATGTAAAATGCCTTTCGTAACAGCCTTGTCAAGGGCAATTACAGCCTTCCTGAGTTTTAAATCGGCTTCATCGCGGTCGGCAACCTTTATAGCTTCTTCGAACCTCCTGATGGTAGTCCTCAGAGCTGATTTGATCCTGCCGTTACGTATCGTCCGCTTGCGAGTAATTTCAACCCTTTTGATGGCGGATTTGATATTTGGCATATATGTTCTCACCTCCCAACGGCAACAATTTTAACATGCGCAGAAAAAAAATGCAAGGTTTCGCGGTATATCCTTTCATAATTTGGTTAAAGCTATTTTGAGAGTAACAGGATGGGAGGTGATATGTAATGCAGTGGCTCGGATTTATTATAAGATTTGTTGTTTCAGCACTTGTACTGATTGTTGTGAGCTGGCTATCACCTGGTTTCGTGGTGAGTGGCGGATTTGTCGGAGCTCTGATTGCCGCTGTTGTGATAGCCGTTCTGGGGTATGTGGCCGAAGCCCTTCTGGGGGAACGCATTTCTCCGCAGAGCAGGGGACTGGTGGGCTTTATCACAGCGGCGGTGGTTATTTATCTGGCTCAGTTCATTATCCCCAGCTTGCTCAGCGTGAGCATTATTGGCGCTTTGATTTCCGCATTCATTATCGGTTTAATTGATGCCTTTGTCCCAACCGCATTGCGGTAACATTACACTCTCATAAACCCTCCGCTTCGGGCATAAAATTAAGGAACAAGCCCGAACGGGGGGTTTATTATGTATTCTGTTACCGCCGGTAGGCGCCGGCGGGCTTTCCCGGGCCGCCCGCCCTTCAAGATTATTGGCGTATTAATTTTGCTATTATTTTGCCTCCTTAAAGTAATTTCAGCCATTCTCGCAGCACAGCCTCTTTGGACCGGTGCTGTTAAAGAACTGCCCGGCAGGGTTCTAGATTCATACCAGGCGGAGCCCCTGCAGATCATCAATGGGGCGCTGCCCATATTGCGCTGGAGCAGTTTTGAAGGCGATGGAGAAACCCTTTCAATTATGGGGTCATTTTTACGCGGCGCCGGGGCTGTGGGCCGGGTTAACCTGCTCAACCCAACCGCAGTTCTCCAATCACAAATACCGCTGCTGGCCGCAGTTAATTTTCCTGATGCGGCGCCTGTGAGCGGCCCCGGTACAGATGAAGCCGGTGAAAAGGCAGTCCCCGTCCTAGCCGGGGAGTGCCTGGTTTGCGTTTATAACACTCATACCGGTGAGACCTACAGGCTCACCGACGGGGTCGACAGGCTGGATGGCAGGCGCGGCGGGGTGGTCACGGTAGCGGCGGCCTTCCAGGAAACACTTGAAAGCAGCTATGGGATTAAGGTGGCCAGGTCCGATAAAATCAACGATATGGACTACAATACGTCCTATATCGAGTCAGAAAAAACAGCCCGGGAGCTCCTTGCCGCCAATCCGCATGCCGGCGTTATTTTTGACATCCACCGTGATTCCAGCAAGACCAGGGAGCAGAGTATTGTAAATATTGACGGTCAGATCATGGCGACCTTACTGTTTATCGTGGGCTCCGATACCCGCCGGCCCTTTCCGGGCTGGCGTAAGAACCACGCTTTTGCCGTGGAGCTTTCAGACAGGATCAATGAAAAATATCCGGGACTATCCCTGGGCGTCAGGGTAAAAGACGGCTTATACAACCAGAACCTGCACCCGCGCGCCGTACTGCTGGAAGTAGGCACGACGGAAAACTCCTGCGAGGAAGCGATCCGCTCCATCCGGTTGCTGGCCGGTGTTTTGGCTGAAGTAATCGGTGAGGAGCAGGCTGCGGCTCCAGGAACAACAGCTTTGGAATAGTGCTTCAAAATAACAACCTGCCGTTTCGGTCATAATATTAATAAAAACTGGAGCGACAGCTATGAATTGGACAAAGTATAAACTTTCTATTATATTGTGCACCGTCTTGGTGACCTGGGGGGTGTCCTGCTTAATCGCCGAGTTCAATTACCGGGTCCGTCCGGAGACGCCTTTATGCGCGTTTAAGCTGGAGGACTGCGGAGATAGTATTTACCATCTTGATTTTCTGGGCGAGAGTATTAGTTTCGCTCTGCCGCCGGATCAGGTCAGGCAATTTGCTGATTCAGAACAGATGAGAAATTACCGTGAACAGGGGGCCGTTATTTTAGACAGCGCAAGCCGGGACATTAAGGCTTTGCGGAATTTTATTGATAGCTGCCTGCAGTGGTGATATAATTATGTAGTTATATACGTAACGGGGGATCAGCAATGGAATGGGAAAAAGATAGAATTCGCAATTTTTGCATCATCGCTCACATCGACCACGGCAAATCAACATTGGCCGACAGGCTGCTGGAGTACACAGGCGCGCTGAGCGACAGGGAAATGACCAATCAGGTGCTTGACCAGATGGATCTGGAGCGGGAGCGGGGCATAACCATAAAAATGAAGGC
>JAQVLS010000146.1 GCA_028704035.1 Desulfotomaculaceae bacterium
TTTGCCTGGCAATTTCCATTACAAGATCTACATCTCTTTTTAAATGTGGTTCCCCGCCGCTTCCCCCCGCACTACCGATCAGCAGAGGAATTTTGTTAGCTGCCGAGGCCTCAAGCAGGTAGCCAAGATCCCTCTTTACCGCATCTCTGCCGGTGAATGACACTCCCGCGCCGAGGTAGTAGGGTCCGGGGTCGGTAGATCCCGCGTCCACAGCAATAGCATTGGGTGAACGGCTCAAACCCTTTTTTAAGGAATTCAAAGGAAATCCATAGCCCAGTATGGCTGTGGGAGATAAAACGAGGAATTCTTTCAAGGAAACGTCCCCCCCCTTATTTTTGCAGCAATGGTAAAAGGCTGTTTAGCGAAAAGTTTAAATAAATAGGTTTCTGTATTGAGGTTATAATACTGACAGCTTTTCGATCCATGGTGCAGGATTCTACTTCTAGCAGGAGAATACCATTTTTAGACCATTTAATAAAGGGAGAATGACATGAAATATTTAATTTTACTTGGCGACGGCATGGCCGACTATAAACTTAAAGAGCTAAACAATAAAACGCCGCTGCAGTCAGCCAGGACTCCGCACATGGATCTTCTCGCCGCAAAGGGCGTGATTGGGATTGCCTCTACCGTTCCGGTGGGATACCCCCCGGGCAGCGACGTGGCTAATCTTTCGGTAATGGGTTATGACCCGGCTGAATACTACACGGGGCGCTCCCCGCTGGAAGCGGTGAGCATGGGTGTGAAGCTTGAGCCCGATGATGTCGCTTTTCGCTGCAACCTGGTAACACTTTCAGAAGAAGGTATGTACGAAGAAAAAACGATGGTCGACTACAGCGCCGATGAAGTAACAACAGCCGAGTCCGAAGAATTGATCCGGCAAATTGATAAAACACTCGCTACAGATGATATGAAATTTTACGCCGGTTTCCGCTTTAGGCACCTCATGGTCTGGAAAGGCGGTCCGATAGGGTGTAAATTAACGCCGCCCCATGATATATCAGGACGGTCGATTGCTGAATACCTGCCGCAGGATGAGGGCGGCGCTACCCTGCTGAAACTGATGAAAGAAAGCTATAATATACTGTCAGGCCATCCTGTGAATATAAAAAGGATTGACCAGGGCTTGAACCCGGCCAATTCAGTCTGGTTCTGGGGACAAGGCAAGAAGCCTTCCCTGACAAGTTTCTATGAAAAATACGGCCTGAGAGGATCCGTAATTTCCGCAGTTGACCTGATTAAAGGGATAGGTATAAGTGCCGGGCTGGATATTGTTGACGTTGAAAATGTCACCGGCACAGTCGAAACCAATTTCAAGGGCAAAGTGGCAGCGGCCCTGGACGAGCTGGCCAAGGGCCAGGATTTTGTCTACCTCCATGTTGAAGCGCCTGACGCAGCATCGCACAGAGGAGAAACAGCAACAAAAATTAAAGCCATCGAAATGGTGGACGTTATGCTGGGCTTGCTTTTAGAAGGATTGCCACTGTTCGGCGATTACAAGGTGATGGTGCTGCCCGACCACCCGACGCCGCTTAGCACCATGACACACACAGACAAACCTGTTCCGTTAGTTATTTATACCAGCGGGCAGGATAATAAAAACGTCAATGGGGTATATGACGAAGAGGCTGCCGGAAAAAGCAGCCTGGTCTTCCCTGCGGGGTACAGACTAATGGATTATTTTATCCGCGGCAGGTAGATAAGGGCGCGGTTCTTCGCTCTATTGGTTAGAACGTACTAAGACATAGGAATGGGGACACACCTCTGTTTGGGGCCCGGCTTTGGGGCTGAGGTGTGTCCCCGATTGGAAAGCGTGTCGAGAGAACCGTCTCCGTGGCACGGTTTTAGGCCAGGGCGAATTTTTTATGCAGGGCTTTGACAGCTTTTTCCGCGTCTTTATCCCTGAGCACACAGGAGATCCTTATCTCCGAGGTGCTGATCATTTCCAGGTTTATTCCTTCCTCATAAAGGGCTTTAAACATTGTAGCCGCAACACCGGGATTGCTGATCATGCCCGCGCCTACAATCGACACTTTTGCCACAGCGTCGCTATGGGTATAGCCGTCGGCGCCAATATCTGTCTGCAACCTGTCCACAACGGCAAGCGCATTTTTCAAATCTCCGGTGGAACAGGTGAAGGAAATGTCATTCCTCTCGTCCCGCATGGCGCTTTGGATGATCATATCCACATTAATTTTTTCATCGGCCAGTGCTTTAAATATTGTAAAAGCGACACCGGGTTTGTCCATAACGTTAAAAAGTCCGATTTTGGCCACATTATGATCACAGACAACACCGGTTACCGAGAGCGCTCTTTCCATGTTTTCTACCTCCCTTACCAATGTTCCCGGATTTGTATTAAAACTTGAACGGACATGCAGCGGCATTTTATAGTTCACCGCCATCTCCACGGCACGGGGGTGCAGGACCGCCGCGCCCAGGTTGGCCAGTTCCAGCATCTCCTCATATGATATAACATTGAGTTTGCACGCTTCGGGGACTATACGCGGGTCTGTAGTATAAACCCCGTCGACGTCGGTATAGATTTCACATAAGTCAGCCTGCAGCGCCGCCGCCAGGGCTACAGCGGTGGTGTCGGAACCACCCCGGCCCAGGGTGGTGATATCGCCGCCGGCCTGATCAATACCCTGAAAACCGGCCACCACAACAATATTTCCCTGTGAAAATTCTTTCTTGAGCCGTCTTGTGTCGATATTTAATATCCTTGCTTTGGTATGGACGCTGTCAGTAATAATCCCCGCCTGCGGTCCTGTTAAAGAGGTAACCGGCCGGCCGCGTTTCCTAATAGCCATAGCCAGCAGCGCAATAGAAATCTGCTCGCCGGTGGAAAGGAGCATGTCCATTTCCCTGTCCGGCGGTGAGTCTGTTATTTCTTTAACTAGGCTGATCAGTTCATCAGTGGTATCACCCATGGCTGAAACGACCACCGCTATGTCGTGACCTTTTTCCCGGAGAGCGACAATCTGCCCGGCCACACGGTGGATCCGTTCGGGATCAGCAACAGAACTGCCCCCATATTTTTGCACTACTAACATGGCAATCTCCTTTAGTTATGACTTAACATACTTATGATGCTTCTTACATGTTTAATAATAAATATAATATATTAATCAGTCAAACTGTCAAACTATAAAAACCGATATTTCATATTATTTAATTTCCAACGCCCTGGCGCCGATTGGACTGGGTTTCAGCACCAAAACCCTTGATTTTATACCATTCTGGCGGAAGGTTTCACCCATAACTCTGGCAATTAGTTCAAAATTTGAGTCGGCGAAGGCTATTACCGAAGGCCCCGACCCGCTCAGCGTCACGCCGCGGGCTCCCGCCAACTTGGCTGCCGCAAGTACCTTTTTCAGTCCCGGAATAAGGGGCGAGCGAAAAGACTGATGAAGCCGGTCCTCCATGGCCAAGCTCAACATGGCCAGGTCCCCCTGGTGCAGTGCTGCGACAAGCAGCGCCACACGCCCCACATTAAAGGCAGCGTCCTGGAACGGTATCTGAGCCGGGATCGCTTCTCTGGATATTTTAGTAACAAGGTTAAAATCAGGCACAGCCACAACACCCTTTAACCCAAGGGGCGGTTCTATTTTTAAGTATTTTATTTCACCGCCGTCATCGACCGCTACCACAATACCGCCTAGTATTGCGGGAGTCACATTGTCAGGGTGTCCCTCGATAGAGCCGGCCAGCGTAATCATATCTCTAATGGATAGTTTCCCGCCGGTCAGTATGTTCGCGGCAATTATGCCGCCGACGATTGCCGCAGTGCTGCTGCCCAGTCCCCGCGCTATAGGGATCTGGTTAAAAAGACGGATTCTCAGCCCCGCTATAGTGTAACCGACCTGAAGAAAAACACGCCTGGCTGACTGGTAAACCAGGTTGCTTTCATCCCTGGGGATATCCGCCGCGCCCTCACCGCATACCTCTATCGTCAGTCCGCGGGAAACAGGAACCATTTCGACCACATTATGAAGTTCCAGGGCCATGCCGATACAATCAAAACCGGGCCCCATATTTGCTGTTGTAGCCGGCACCTGCACTCGGATCATTACAGGCAACCCTCCTGTGTCAGCGTCCTTCAACCCTAACCATATTTGATACTTCATTTACCACCGGCAGTTCTTTGATACCCTTCAGCGCTTCCTGCAGGTTTTTTTCAAGAACCTTATGGGTGATCAAAACAAGCTCGGCCGCCTTACCTGAAGTATGTTGGATCACCGAAGCAAGGCTGACATTATTTTTACCAAAAATATAAGCGATGCTTGCCAGAACACCCGGCTTATCGGCTACGCCAAGGCGGATATAATATTCAGCAGAGGTGAGCCCCATTGATTTTACCGGTTTTTCTGCAAAACACGTGCAACCGATCATTCCCGTGCAGCTGTTCACCAGGTTGCGGGCAGCGTTCATCACATCAGCCGTTACTGCGCTTGCTGTCGGCAACTCACCGGCGCCCCGGCCGTAAAACATAACATCCCCAACTGCGTCGCCGGTGACAAATATGGCGTTAAAAACATCGTTTACCGATGCCAGGGGGTGGGTTTTCGGCAGCAGGGTCGGGTGGACCCTTACCTCGATACCGTCTGCACCGTCTCTGGCGATGCCCAGGAGTTTTATCACATAATTAAGATTAGCAGCGTAAGCAATATCTTCGGCAGTGATCCGGGTAATACCTTCAACATGTACTTGAT
>JAQVLS010000147.1 GCA_028704035.1 Desulfotomaculaceae bacterium
AGGCCTCTTTTCACCTAAAAAGCCCGTTAAAAATGACTGTTTTTTAACTAAATCAATATTATGGGATGTAGTAACATAAGGGGGCCTTATATATAATCCTTTTGATAGAAGGGTATTATTTATATTCTCAAATAGCTTATAAAAAGACTTGCTGCAGTAAGAGTAAAATTTCAAAACATCAGATCGGGTCGAAGTTACAAATCTTATACTATTTAAGGGTATATCAAATTTACTAAAACATATTAGATAATACAGGTAGAAATTATCTGAAAATAGTTGTGGCGCTTTCAGATCTACATCTTCGCTGTCTGAAAAACCCATGGGTATAGGTAAATTTTCCTTTTGAAATATGTCTGTTATCTTTCTTAATCTTTGAATTTCTATATAAAGAGCTTCCTTCAATAGTGACTTAGTGTCTTTATCGTCAACATTTGCTAAAAAGCTTTTTTTAATACAAGTAACAAGACTATTTGTAATATAAGTATTCCAAAGGTTCCCTATCTCTGATGAAGTTAGCCTTGGAGTATGAGTTATACTACTGTTATAAGCCGGGGTTTTATTTTCAGACACTGTTTCCATCTAAGAACTTCTCCTTTCCAGTAAAGTTAATTTATTATTTGTTCGAATGAGGAATTAATACCTTTAATATTGGATTAATGATAATAATAAAAACTAACTTGCTGGTTTTAACTGTATATTCGAATTCCAGCAGTGCCAGGTCGGCTTTAGAAGGGCTGCCGCTGCTCATTGGTGAATCCTACAGGAAGATTGCAGAATACCTGGCAGGGCTGGGCGAGCAGCTGGCCCATGCGCCGTAAACTGCTTATTACAACCTCGACATGCAGGATTTGGATATGGAAATGGGCTTTCTGGTAGCGAAGCCGCTGCCCGGGAAGGGCGAGGTCGGTATGTTAAGCTAAGAAATGTCGGGAGTGTTGGCAGACTAGTCATCCCATGAGAACTATTATCAAGAAAGGATGTTCAAGTCACAAACAAATGTTATCTGTGCTTATAGCTTCTTTTGCAGGGTATAACACCTCTTACACCACCAAGCGGATTTTCTGAGTCGCCTTTTCTTCTCGGAATCAGATGGATATGCGCGTGCATGACGGATTGTCCGGCTGTTTCCCCGCAGTTTATACCAACATTAAAGCCCAGTACAGTGGGATCCTCACTGGTAATTTTATCTCTCAGGTATCTTATTAAATCTGCAGCATCGTGCAATTCCTGTGTGGTCATGGTAAAGTAGTCGGCAGTGTGGCGGTGGGGGATAATAAGCATGTGACCCGGGGTTACGTGGAACCCATCTTCTAAGGCAAAGACGGAGCCGTTTTCTCCTGCCTTATCTTTGATTCTTTCCGGATTGCAAAATGGACAAGTTGTTTTCATAATATATTTATTCACCTCATTAATGTTCTAAAGTTATGTTTGCAGCTTTCAGAAAAATATCGTATCCGGTACCTGAGCAGCCAAGTTATTGTGACCGCAGGAACGGTACTGTGCCGCACATCTGGAATACGCGACAGACGAGAACCGTCCCTGCCAATCGTCTAAAAAAATTACAAGGTTTTCTCCAGGATCCGGTTGATGCGTTCGACCATAGCGCGCGGGTTGATGACCAGACCGGCAGAGATAAGGGCGTTGTCAAAAACCTGCTCGGCCACAATCCGGGCGAATTCCGGATCCTCTTCCCGCAGTGTATCCAGCCGCTTGATTAGCTTATGCCTGGCGTTGATCTCCAGGGCTTTCCCTCCCATGTCGCCGAAATCCCTGTTAGCGGCCTGCATGACCCGCTGCATGCTGCTGGTCATCATCGGATTTAAGTTCAGAATGATGGCCGGGCTTTCCACCAGGCGGCTGGAAGCGTTAACCTCACTAACTTTTCCCCCCAGGATTTCTTTGAGCCAGGCAGTCAGGGCGCCTGTTTTTTCGTTGTCCAGCGGATCTTCACCAGGCTTGTCCGTGAGCCCGGGAAGTTCCAGGCCGGCTCTGTCGGCGGAAACAAGTTTTTTCCCCTCGTATTGACCGAGATTGCTAAAAACGAAATCATCTATTTGTTCGTAGTTGTAAATAATCTCATAGCCGCCGGCCCGGAAAGCCTCGACGTAAGGTCCGGCTTCAATGGCTTCTCTGGTAGGTCCGTTGATGAAATAAATTTCCTTTTGCTCGTCCTTCATTCTCCCGGCGTAATCAGCCAGCGAGATCAACTTGCCCGGTTCTGCTGCCGAAGATTCGAAACGCAGCAGCCTAGTCAGGTCTTTTTGGTAAGTAAAATCCGTAGTGGCGCCTTCTTTTATAAACATGCCGAAGGTGTCCCAAAACCCGGCGTATTTTTCCGGGTCGTCCTGGGACTCCTTGTCCAGGAATTTGAGAAAACGTCCCGTGATCACTTTCTGCAGCTTTGCGATCAGCGCACTGTCCTGCGCAGTTTCGCGGGAGATGTTGAGCGGAATGTCCTCGCTGTCCACTACTCCCTTGACAAAGCGCAGCCAGTCGGGCAATATGCTTTCCGAATGGGGCTGGATTAAAACCTTCCGGCTGTACAGGTTTGTTCCCGGTTTCATCCTGCCGAAGCCGAACCGCTCAAAATTGTTTTTCGGCACAAACAGGAGGGTGTTGATCGCCAGGGGCGCGTCGGCGGAAAAATGCAGCCGGTAAAGCGGCTCATCATAAGCGGTATCGATGAATTTGTAAAATTCATTATATTCTTCTTCGGTCACTTCGTTCTTATTGCGCGTCCAGATGGCCTGGACGGTATTAACCTGTTCGCCGTTGACCTTGATCGGGAAGGGGACAAAACTGGAGTATTGCCTGATTATTTCCTTGACTCTTGCCGTCCCGGCGAATTCATGGGCGTCCTCCTTAAGTTCCAGGATAATTTTTGTACCCCTTGGCAGACCGTCCGCCGTCCGCACGTCGTAGCTGCCCAGGCCTTCTGAAACCCACTCGCAACCGGGTTCCCCGGGAAGGTAGGGGCGGGTAAGTACCCTTATTTTTTTAGCTACCATAAAAGCAGAGTAAAAGCCCACGCCAAACTGGCCAATCAGGTTAAGATCCTTTTTGTCTGATTCATTCAGCTGCTGAATAAATGTCTTTGACCCCGAATGGGCGATAGTGCCCAGGTTTTCCACCAGTTCTTCCCTGGTCATGCCGATGCCGGTGTCGGTAACGGTGATGGTATTCTCTTTGTCGTCCAGCTCAATGGAAATTTCCAGCGGCAGGTCATCCTGCTCCGCAACTTCCTTATTTATAATGGACTCGTAGCGTATTTTTTCAAGGGCGTCCGCGCTGTTGGAGATCAGTTCCCGCAGAAAGATTTCCCGGTCGGTGTAGAGGGAGTTAATTACAATATTCAGCAGTTTTTTGACTTCAGTTTGGAATTCTCTGTTTTCAAATTGCTCTGTGGGAGAAGTATTCGGCATAAGTTTAAAACACCTCCAAAACATTTCTTGATACTTTGCTTCTGACTATTGCTGACTATAAGTATAAAATTGGTTTGTTAATGTGTCAAGAATTAAGACAAAAAAATTACAATACTATTTTTAACTGTTTGAACCGGTATTATTATCGCGCAGGTGGATTTACCCGGCCAAGAAGCTGTCTGCCTGTTCAAAATCGTCCAGAACACGGACAGTCCCTTCCACCTTCCTGGCGGCTCCGGCAAAACCTTATATCTTTTTTGCCATCACCAATATGATTGATTGCTGCAGCCTTCAACAAAAAATATTCGGATAATCCTGAAGGATTTGACAAATTCATTGCGCAGCGCCTCTCGATCACCGGCGCCGGTTCTTGCGCGTTTCAACCTGGAATGAGTCAATTTGCTTTGTTGGGGTATTTTTGGGCAAAACTCGCCCGGGCTCTGGCAAAGTCATTCTGCTGCTTATGGATCAGTTATCGTCAATCAGCTTATGCATATAGTCTTCATTATCATTTTTTTGTCTTCTCAGAGGGTCGCAATAGTTTTTGCGGTTGACGCCTATTCCACGCCCGGGCAAGCAGGGCGTTTCAAAACTTATTTGACCTTTCTACAACTAACAGTTGCCTGTAATACAACTAAATGTAGCACAGAAACAACCACTCGTTTCATGATTTATCTTGAAATAGGGCATGAATACAGGTAGAATGACAGCGTCGACAAAATAAAATAGGGAGAGGGTACCCGCGATGTTAACACCAATGATGATCGGAAATAAAATTTCAGAAGCCCGCAAAGAGAAAAATTTATCTCAAGCCCAGCTTGCCCAACAGCTATCCATTAGTTCACAGGCAGTCGGAAAGTGGGAGCGCGGGGAATCAATGCCGGACATTATTACTTTTAACCGGCTCGCGGAAATTCTGGGTGTCGACCTTAACTATTTTTCAGAAAGCTTTCAATCCGCAGCTGCCGAAAAAGCGCCAGTTGAGTCTTCGGCCAGGCAATCAGCCGGATCGCCATCTGAAATACAGAAGAAAAAGCCTGGCAGGGACATGTCGTGCGGAAATTGGGTGGACGCGGACTTTTCGGGACTAAATAACCTGCATGAAAAATTCAGTTCTTCCAATATGCAGCGCTGCCTTTTTATCGGTTCTGAGATGTCGGGACTTCTGCTGAAAGGCAACAATGTGGTCAGCTGCGACTTCTCAAATTCTGACGTCGGCAAAAGCCGCATTCAGGCTTCGAATATAGTCAACAGTTTATTTAAAAGCTGTTCTCTAAAGGAAGCTGAG
>JAQVLS010000148.1 GCA_028704035.1 Desulfotomaculaceae bacterium
TGGTTTGACAGACGGTGACGCCTCCGATATGACGGGACATCGACAGATTCCACCGTGATAGGCAGGCCGTAACGCTGCGCGGTTTCGGCAACAAAAAAAGCGTCCGCTTCCGACTCCTCCCCGCGAAACATGTGGTTTAAATGCGCCACGTGCAGAGATATCCTCAGTTCATCTTTTAAAAGATATAACATATGCAGAAGCGCTATTGAATCCGGACCGCCGGATACGGCCGCCAAAACCTTATCGCCGCGCTCCACCATGCGGTGGCGTGACATATAATCCCTGACCTTCTGGATCAGGCTTATCTTGCCCATAATTAACACCTCGTTATTCCACACTGCCGGGAGCAATTCCTGCCGTATTTCATTAATAGACAACAAAATTAGTCACATTCTGCAAAAAATCCGATATTTTCTTAATTAGTTAATTTTATACGTACTTTTGTCTAGATGCCGGCCAATTTCGCTTTTAACAATTGATACTTTGCCGGCAAAGAAGATTGCTGCCAGCAGGCACACGATCCCGCCGTACATGATCGTAGCAGGCGCACCGATACGGCTGGCCAGCGCTCCCGCCAGCAGACTACCGAAAGGCGCCATGCCAAGAAATGACGTGGTATACAAACTCATGATCCGGCCCCGTTTATCATCATCGACAATAGTTTGCAAAATGGTATTGTTGGACGCCATTAGCACCATCATGCCAAAGCCGGTCAACAGCATCAGCGGCAGGGATAGCCAAAAAACGCGGGATTGTGAGAGCGCGAATAGCCCTATGCCAAAAATGCCCAAAGCTATCGGCAGCAGGCGGCCCAGTCCTTCCACACTTTTTCGCAATGCCAGGTAAAGGGCGCCAACTACTGCGCCTACACCTGAAGCTGTGATTAAAAACCCGAAAGTAGCCGCTCCGCCGGACAAAACGTCCCGGGCTATGACAGGCATCAGCACAGTATAGGGCATACCGACGAAACTGATAGTTGCCGATAGAATCAGGATTACCCGGATAGCCCCGGAATTAATAGCATAACTGATCCCTTCCTTTAACTGCTGGAAGACATGTGCACCCTGCCCTTCCTTTTTTACTATGTCTATTCTCATCGCCAGCAGGGCTAGAATAACCGCTATATAGCTGATACCATTAATTAAAAAACACACGCCTTCACTCAGTATGGAAATTAGTATGCCGGCAATAGTCGGACCGACCAGACGGGCGCCGTTAAAAAGGAACGAGTTCAAGGCAATTGCGTTGGGCAGGTCCTCCTTCTTCTCTACCATTAAAACCACCAATGACTGGCGGGCAGGCAGATCAAAAGCGCTCACCAGGCCCAGGAATAAACTCAATACTACAAGCTGCCAGACGGTTATGACACCGGCCAATGTAAGCCCGGCTGTAATAAGGGCCTGGATCATAAAAAGGGCCTGGGTGCCGATCAGAATATGGTGGCGATTCCACCGATCCGCCAGTACCCCGGCAATAGGGGAAAAAACAATACTCGGAATTTGGCTGGCAAACCCAATGACGCCTAAAAGGAGCTCCGAGCCGGTAAGGCGGTAAACCAGCCAGCTCATGGCAATTGTCTGCATCCAGGTGCCAATTAACGAGATACCCTGACCGGTGAAAAAAAGACGGTAATTCCTGCTGGAGAGCGCACGCATCATACTTATATTGGAAAGAGCCATCGTCAACACCTGGTATTCTGCTGATTTTTTAGCTTCTTTATTATTATCATAAAAACGCCGTCAGGGAAAGGGGACATAGCGGAATAGGGATACACATCTTGCAACAGGGGATATCGTTAATTGGTAACCAGGACAGCGGAATGTCCCCGATCGGGATGGCTAGGGTATGTTAAGAGAGTGACTGTTTATAGTGGAACAGGGAATGATTCTTCGCTCTATGGACATCTTTCAACGAGAGGTTATTCTTAATCGGCGCCAGGACAGTAGAATCGGGGACACACCTCTGTTTGGGAATTGACTTTGCGGACAGAGGCATGTTCCCGATTCTTAATACTTCAGGTATCTTTGTTTTCCTACTCTTGCCACTAAAACCGTCATATCGTCGGGGGCTCTGCCGGCTCCCCCCGCCCCGGTCTGGGCCAGCTTTAAAAACAGCTCGGCTACCTCTTGCGGATGCATATCCGTCACGTCAGACAAAATCCCGGCCAGCCATTCTTCCCGGTCACCCTCTCCCTTGTAGGACTCCAAAACACCATCGGTTACCATCACCAGCAGGTCCCCCGGCTCTAAAACCCTGCTTACAGTAGACACTTCTATATCATCTACAATACCTACCGGCAGGGAGCTGGCCTTAATTAATTCCACCTGCCCGCCACGAACAAAAAATGTAGCAACAGCGCCAATTTTAACAAAATCAGCCTGACCATTACATAGGTTAATCACAGCCATATCTACTGTGGCAAAACTTTCGCCGGGTGAGCGCAAAACCAGGATTGAATTAATGGTTTTTATCGCCAGGTCCTGACCGAAACCTGATTCAAGCAGATATCGCAGCAAAGATAAAGTTGTGCCGCTTTCCATAGCCGCCCGCGGACCGCTGCCCATTCCATCGCTTAGCGCCAGGACAAAACGCCCGCCCTTGAGGTGAATAAAAGCGTAACTGTCCCCGGAAACAATGCTCCCGTTCCTGCCTACCCCGGCCACACCCAATGAAAGCCGGTAATTCAGTTCCGGGTAAAATCTCAAGTGGCAGGATGTATCACCAGCCCTGGCGGTACAAATAGAAGCGGCGGAATAAAGCGGCTGCTTCAGATTCCTTGCCAGCACCGGCATAATAATATCCTTGCAGCACATACCGCCGCCGCATAGAGGCTTGGTAATGGACACCTCGATCCCTTTGCCGTCCAAGCGGTAAATTGACAGGCTGTCCACCGGCACACCGGCCTCTTTCAGTTTCCTGCGCAGATTAGGCTCCAAATCCCCGGCATCAACATCAAACTCCAACTCCGCCGGCAGGCTGTTAATAACCCCGGAGACACCCCTGAGCTGTTCAGAAACGATCTGCCTGCTTTCCAACAGGCGGCGGGACCAGTAACGGTTTACGTTGTAGGTTTCATACAGACAGCTGAGGGTGATAGCCATCTCTTTTGTCCGGGTGCAGCGCCTTTTAATACCTTCGGGCAAACCGTCAGGCGTTAACACCCCGAACAGTTCCAGCTGAGTCAGCAGATCAATCAAACCCTGGTAGGTTTTGTAAAAATCCCTTTCCCAGCAGGTACTGTAAAACGAACAGCTGCTGCATACCTTTTCGCTCACCAGGTTCAGCATCTTTTGCAGGTTTTGTTCCTCACAGCTCTGGCCGGCGGTAGACGATACCTGTTCAAAAGTACGGGAGAGCTCATTGAATACCCTGGCCCAGCTTGTTATCCGCTCCTTAAATATTTCCTTGTAATAACCGTCTGCCGGACACTTCTCGGACTGTTCCGTACCTAAGCCCAGTGTAGATCTAAAATCCGTTATGAAAAACATAGGCACCAGCATAAAAAGCAACGTGGCAATACCGGTTTCCAGCAGGATTGCCATCATATTTCCATAATCATTGATATATACGGTAAGAATAATATTTCCCAGAAGGAATCCTGTGGCCACACCTATTTTGCCGAAATTCTTGCACACACCGCCCAGCAAACCGGCAAAGGCATAGGCGCCTACCATAACCGGTCCCGTCACATAAGCCAGACCGGGGATCGTCCCCATTATAGCGCCGGCTGCGGCACCGGCGCCGGCGCCGCCAATAACCGCCACCAGTAAAATGGTAAATTTGCTCAGGACTCCCTTTAGGCTTACCGCCTCATACCCGATCTCGCCTGTCCCGGCAATAATACCGCCGAATATAAGCAGTATGCAAAATATTTCCTCCCCGGACAAAGGTTGTGTACTGTCCGGCTTCCGTTTAACTGCTTCAATACCGTGTACCATAACCGGGGTCAGTATCGCGGCAAACACCGCTTCAAACAATATACTAAAATAACCATAAGATGACGGTGAATTGAAAGTAATAAATGAAGTTTTTATAACCACAGTTACCGCCAACACCAGTAACGGCAGCACCAGCCAGGGCCTCTTGATATCAAGGGGTATCGATCTGATCAAAAACCAAAGACAGAGGATGGTAATGGCCGAAGCAGCCAGCGGTATGCCCCGGCTTACGGTAATCAGGCCGAGAATTACGGCCGGTATCGCCAGGAATCCGCTGCGGCCGCAGACCCTAATCGCTGCTGCCGTTAACGCCGTGCCAAAAGGCGACAGTTCACCCAGCAAAACCGCCCGCCCCAGGAAAAAACCCGCGCAGGCCAGCGCAAGCGCTTCAGGGGTTAAAATATCTACTGCCTTTTCCCTGACCCGGGGGATGCACTTTTTAACTTTGGTTATAACAGCCGCTCGCCGGCTCTTCTTTTTTTCTTCCGTTGTCCGGTGATATGGATAGATCTCCGGATTCTCAAACAATAGATCACCCGCTTATAATTTTTCTACAATATTATTATAATATAAGCGGGTGGAAATTTTTGTCATCTTTGGTAACTTACTAATTACTTTCTTCCGACTTCTTCCAACGCTAAACCGTAAAGAATGTCACATTCACTGACAAGCATACTCTTCAGGCCGAGATTTTCCATGATCATCCCGGCAATAAGCACGCCCGCCACAATAATATCAGCCCGCGCCGGCTGGAGTCCCGGCACCTTT
>JAQVLS010000149.1 GCA_028704035.1 Desulfotomaculaceae bacterium
GCACCTCATCAAAAATCAACAGCGCCCCAAATTTACTGCAGAGTTCCTTCACTCCGTCAATGTACTCTTTGGTAGCGACATTCACGCCGCCCTCACCCTGGATGGTCTCCAGCATAACCGCACAGGTTTGGGGGCCAATAGCCTCAGTCAGGGCCTGCAGATCATTAAAAGTCACATAGGTAAAGCCCGCAGGCAGCGGCTCAAAGCCTTTCTGATATTTGGGCTGCCCGGTGGCTGTAATAGTCGCCAGCGTCCGGCCGTGAAAAGAATTATGGGCAGTGATAATTTCCACCTTTTCCGGACCGTGCTTGCGCTTAGCGTACTTGCGGGCCAGCTTTATCGCCGCTTCATTGGCCTCGGCGCCGCTGTTGCAGAAAAAGGCCTTCTCCATGACGCTGTTCTCCACCAGCTTTTTAGCCAGGAGCGCCTGGGACTCAATGTAGTATAAATTAGAGCAGTGAATAAGCTGTTTGGCCTGTTCGCAGATCGCCTCCACAACCGCCAGGTTGCAGTGCCCCAGGGCGTTCACGGCAATGCCGCTGACAAAGTCCAGGTATTCCTTCCCGTCAGCGTCCCACATCCGTACCCCGTCCCCCTTCACCGGGGCCAGGGGGATCCGCCCGTAGTTGCGCATCAGGTATTTATCACCAAGCTTAATAATTTCTTTTGTATTCATCAAAACCTCCATTATCACTCACTTATCATTTTACCACCATAGTACCGATGCCTTTACAATTCGGGGACATTCCTCGGCCGCAGAGACAGACCCCAAATAGAGATGTGTCCCCATTCCGCTGTCATAGTATCACTTTACCACCATTGTACCTATACCTTTGTCAGTGAACAATTCAAGCAATATAGAATGCAGATCTCTTCCATCCAGGATGTGCGTGTTCTTAACCCCGCCGGCCAGTGCGTCCAGGCAGCATTCCACCTTGGGAATCATTCCCCCCTCAATTATTCCCCGGTCAATCAATGAAGATATCTCATCCGCCCGCAGCACCGAAAACAGGGAGGCCGGGTCGGAGCGGTCCGCCATAATCCCTTCCACATCAGTAAGAATAATTAATTTATCCGCACCCAGGGCCGCAGCCAGCCGGCCGGCCGCATAATCCCCGTTAACATTGTAGCCCTGCCCGTCCTGGCCCACCGCTACCGGCGCCACCACCGGGATGTATCCCTCAGAAATAACAGTGGAGACGATCTTGGGGTTCACCTTGCTGATATCTCCCACAAAACCAATGTCGGCCATTTCTTCCCTGCCTTCGGGCGTCTTCACCTTCCCGTATTTTTTTACCGCCCCAAAAAGGTTTCCGTCCTTGCCGGACAGGCCAACCGCCTTGCTCCCAATGCGGTTGATCCTGGTCACGATCTCCTTGTTTATCTTCCCCACCAGGACCATTTCAACAATTTCCATTGTTTCTTTGTCCGTGACCCGCAGTCCGCCGACAAAACGGGATTCCTTGCCCACCCTTTTCAGCATATCCGTTATTTCCGGACCGCCACCGTGTACAATCACCGGGTTCATGCCCACATATTTCATCAGCACCGTATCAGTAAGCACGGCTTCTTTCAGTGCCTCATTGAGCATGGCATGCCCGCCGTACTTGATCACCACGGTTTTCCCGTAAAACTTCTTAATATAGGGCAGGGCTTCCACCAGCACAGCCGCCCTATCCGAATATTTCAACAAAAACGCATCCCTCCCGTGTCCCCATTCCGCTATGTCCTGTAGTCGGCGTTTATTTTAACATAATCGTACGAAAGGTCGCAGCCCCAGGCCGTGGCTCCACACCCGCCGGACTTAAAGTCAACCGTTATCGTGACTGTATCTTTCTGCAACACCTGCAGGGCCAACTCTTCGCTGAATTCCAGGGAACCGCCGTCCCCGGCCACCTGCACATCCCCGAGGAAAATGTCAAACTTATCCGGGACGAAACTGGCGCCGGAATACCCGGCCGCGCAAATCACCCTGCCCCAATTGGCGTCATTGCCGAAAACCGCCGCCTTGACTAGGCTCGATCCCGCCACCGAGCGGGCAGCAAGGCGGGCATCCTGTTCCGTCGCGGCGCCCAGCACCTTCACTTCGATCATTTTGGTGGCTCCCTCGCCGTCCCTGGCTATTGCTTTGGCCAGGCTGGTGCAGACCGCTGTCAGGGCATCCCTGAAATATATATAATCAAGGTTTTCTTCTTCGATAGCTTTATTGCCGGCCATGCCGTTGGCCATGATCACCGCCATATCGTTCGTGCTGCTGTCGCCGTCAACTGTGATCATATTGAAACTGAGAGCGGCGGCATGCTGCAGCGCCTTCTTCAGACAGGCGGCGGACACCGCCGCGTCGGTGGTTATAAAGCAGAGCATCGTCGCCATGTTCGGGTGGATCATGCCAGACCCCTTGGCCGTACCGCCGATAGTGACCTTCCTGCCCCCCAGCGCCAACTGCACAACAGCCTCCTTGGAGTAGGTATCCGTGGTCATAATAGCCTGAGCCGCCAAAGAGCCTCCATCCGGTGAAACCTGCCCGGCCGCCGCCCTTACGCCTGGCAGCACCTTGTCCATAGGCATCTTCTTGCCGATGACGCCGGTAGACGCCACCAGTACCTCATCTGCCGGGATGCCGAGGACAACTGCCGCCTCGGCGGCCATAGCCAGCGCGTCCCTCATCCCCTGCTCCCCATTGCAGGCATTGGCGTTGCCGCTGTTCACAACCACAGCCCGTGCATTTCCCGCCGCCAGCCTCCTCATGGAAATAATTACCGGGGCCGCCTTGACCCTGTTCAGGGTAAAAACCCCGGCGGCGGCAGCCGGAACTGAGGAATATATGACGGCAACATCACGTTTGTCTGCTTTTTTTATAGCCGCGCAGGCAGTCCCGGCTAAAAACCCGGCTGGTGTTGTGACGCCGCCTGGTATGATTTCAAAATTATAATTTTTATCTTTCAACTTAAATTAGCCTCCGGTTATAACTTGCTTATTTCTACGGGTACAGCCCCGGCCCGGCAAGAGCGGTGTCCTCAGGCAGATCACAGATGATATTCATATTCTGCACCGCCTGCCCGGAAGCCCCCTTGACCACGTTGTCGATGGCCGATATGACAACAACCCGCCCGGTCCTTGCGTCCACAGTCAGGCCGATGTCGCAGTGATTTGTGCCGGCGACCCACTTGGTCTGGGGCAGCGTCCCGTCCGGCAGCACCCGCACAAAAAATTCATTCTTATAGTATTCCCGGTATAGGTCGCGGATCTGTTCCACCCCGGCAGCAGACGACAGCTTGGCGTAAACAGTGCTGAGAATGCCCCTGGTTACCGGCAGCAGGTGAGGGGTAAAAGTAACAGTAATCTGCTCGCCCGCGATCCCGCCTAATATCTGCTCTATCTCAGGGGTGTGGCGGTGGGCGGCAACGTTGTATGCTCTAAAATTCTCGTTAACCTCGCAGAAGTGAGAACCCAGGGAAAGCCCCCGGCCCGCTCCCGATACGCCTGATTTGGAATCTACAATAATACTGCCGGTATCGATAAGCTTTTGCTCCAAAAGTGGGGCTAGGGCCAGGATAGCGCTGGTAGGATAACAGCCGGGGTTAGCAATAAGCCAGGCCCCTTTTATTTCTTCCCGGTTGATCTCGGGCAGTGCATACACAGCCTTAGGCAGCAGTTTCCTCGCCTGGTGTTCCACCTTGTACCACTTTTCGTAAATCCGATAGTCGCTGAAACGAAAGTCAGCGCCCAGGTCGATCATCTTTTTGCCGCTCCGCGCTGCTTCATGCGCCACCGGCATGGCGTGCCCATGCGGCAGCGCCACAAAAACGACATCCGAGATATCAAAAATTTTAGCCAGGTCTGCCTTTTCGCAAGTTAAATTGTTGTATTTAAACAGATGTGGGTATACTTCGCGTATCGGCATCCCGATATAGCTCCTGGTAGTCAGCGCCACGAGCTCTACCTCCGGATGACGGTACAAGATGCGCACCAGCTCTGAGCCGGTATAGCCGGTAGCCCCGATAATACTTACTTTAATAGCCATTACAATCACCTCATGCCCCAAAATAGAAACATTGGCCGGCCGTGAATATACCAAGACCGCCAATATTTATAATTATACAATTATATGCATAATAATACAACAAAAAATTACGCAAAATGAACTACCCCCGGCAGCAGTACCGGGGCTAATTTCTCATTAATTATTTTTCTATATGGTACAGTTATATTCCTTTTAAAATTATGAATTAAACTGCTGTACATCAAGGGTCCCCAGGAATTTCCTCACCAGTTCAGGATCAAACTGGATCCCGGCCCACCGCTTCAGTTCAGCTATAGCCTCAGTATAAGACAAAGCCTTGCGGTACGGGCGATCGCTGGTCATGGCGTCGAAAGCGTCTGCTATGGCCAGGATGCGGCATTCCAGGGGGATTTCATCTCCTTTAAGACCCATTGGATAGCCCTCACCGTTCCACCACTCGTGGTGTTTTAAGATCCAGTTTGCGATAATAACCAGGTCCGGCGCCGATTGTGCTATGCGGTGGCCGATCTCGCAATGCCGCCGCATTTCATTTATTTCTGAAACGGTAAGAGGGCCCGGTTTAAATAAAATGCTATCGGATACGCCTGTATTACCAATATCATGAAACTTGGCCAGAAGATGCAAG
>JAQVLS010000150.1 GCA_028704035.1 Desulfotomaculaceae bacterium
CCCTCTCTCAGTTTTATTTCCTTAATTTCCAGGGAATCCCGCATTAGCCTCACGGTATGCTTCCAGTGTTTCCACGGCGATATGCTGCCAGTCGTATATTGTCAGTACTTTTTTCCAGGCGCGCCTGGTCAGGTCCCTGGCTAACCCTGGATTGACCAGGACCTCCCTGATGTAATAAGCAAGTACGTCCGGCCTGCCGGGAGGGGCTTTGTAACCATCGATGCCGTGCGCTACAACCTCGCTTAAACCACCTGTGTCCGAGACAATTACGGGGATCTGGGCGGCCATGGCCTCCAGGGCAACAATGCCAAAGGGTTCATAAAGACTTGGAAACACTGCTACATCCGCCTGTCTTAAATAATAATTCCTTTGTTCCTCATGCAGAAAACCCAGGAATTCTGTATTCCCATGCAGTCCCATTTCACCTGCCCTGGTTTTTAAGTAATCAGTATACGGCCCCACGCCGCCCACCAGCAGCCTTACATCCGGGAGCTGCTGCCGCAGGATAGATAAAGCCTCCAGCAATACCTGGACCCCTTTTTCAGGCACCAACCTGCCGATAAAAAATATGGTCTTTTCAACCGAATAAGTCTCCTTTGCACCGGGAACAAGTTTTCTAGGTATGCCCAGGTTGGCCGGATCCACGCCGTTGGGAATGGAAAAAACTTTTTTCCCGTCAAGGCCAAACAATCTGGCTATCTCTTCCTCCATATATTTACTGCAGCATATAACTGCGTCGGCTGAACTGACCATCCTTTCCTCCAGGTTGTGGATGCGACGCTGGATATCATTGTGAATACCGCGATTCCGTCCGTATTCTGTGGCGTGTATAGTAGCAACCAGCGGAAGCTTGTGGCTGGCGCTGAGTTTTATAGCGGCGTCCTGTACCAGCCAGTCATGACCGTGAATAATATCAAACTTTTCCCTGTCTAATAGATTTTCCGCCACTTTTACCATGGCTTTATTTAATTGTTCAACCCAGCTCATAAATTCTGTCGCAGTGAATGCGAGAGGACTGACCCGGTGCACATGTACACCGTCGACGAGCTGGTAATCTTCTGCCCCCTCTACCGGACAGGTGATCACGTGGATATTTTTACCCAGACGCGCCAGCGCCTTGGAAAGGTCGTTTACATGGCGGGCCAGTCCTCCCACAGTTTTTGGGGGGTACTCCCAGGACAGCATCAATACTTTTAATATATCGCCGCCCACTCCGCTCCCCGGCCGGCCGTCATGGCTTAAACGGTAGTGACGGCTGTAAATAGAGTAGTCTATATCCGGAAAAATATTATCCTCTTTCTCAATTTCAGCCAGTTCAGCTTCATCCGTTTGCCCCTCAGTCAAACGGGAGGTCAGACTGTTAAAGCGGTTGATATGTACGCTCGTGCGCTGGACGGCATACTGAACCGCGGTACCGGTCTTGATGATGAAAGCCCAGTCACTGCTCTGAGCCAGCAGCAATTCCCTGGCCGCCTGATTCAGGGAGCGGCGTACCACTCCCCCGGCATTAGGATATAGATCAGCCAGGTCCACCATTGTCGTCTCCGCCCGGTGCAGGTGCCTGTATATCCAATCATTGCTGGGATTCAGCCATACCTCGTTGTATCCGCCTTCTCCCCAGCTGGAAGCTGCCAGGTCGACAACCTGGTTATCGGAATAGTTGCCAAGGTAAGTAGCGGGGGTAGACATCTCTACCCCATAGTTTCCGGAGTCTATAGCCCGGCAAAAATGCTCCAGCCACAGCGGCCCTTCATACCACCAGTGGCCGAAAAGCTCCGCGTCATAGGGGGCAACAATGATGGGTCTGCGGTCCATCTGCCCCGACAAATGCTTGATCTGGTCACCTCTCTTCCGGGCAAAATCGTGTGCGTCTGCGACAACTTTTTGCGCGGCAATATCAGGTTGGTAAGGCTCCTTATGATCACCCGGCCCGGTAATGCGAAAGTACTTCAGCCCGGTATCACAGCGGATATCGCCACCCGGCAGGCAGGGGGCCAGGTAATCCAAAGGCAGGTCAAAGCCGATGTCCCGGTAAAACTCTCGATAATATGGATTTCCAGGGTAGCCGGCATGACTATCCCAAACCTGACGTGAACTCTCCGGATCACGGCCGAAAGCGGCCACACCGGAGCGGCAGTACACCGGCGCGTAAACGCCGTAGCGGGAAACCGGGAAAGAAAGGTTAATACCATGTGTTTCAACAAAAAAATAACGGAGTCCAAATTCTTTTAATATCTCTTCCACCCCGGGAACATAGGCGCACTCCGGCAGCCAAATCCCCGCCGGCGGCCTGCCAAAATTATTCGCATATTCTTCCACGGCAATCTGTACCTGCACCCGCCTGGCTTCCCTTCTCATGATCAACGGCAGGTAGCCGTGCGTGGCGCAGGTAGTTATGACTTCCAGCACACCCAGCGCCTGGAGGCTTTGGATCGACAGGATCAGGTTGCCGTCGTAGTCGTTTTCAAATGAACGGCGCAGCTCGTTGAGACGGTGATAATACATCAGTGCGACATTCCTGAAATCCCGGTTGTATTTATTTCTTTCTACCTCTGCTTCCGCCAGCTTGATCAGACTGCTGATATGCCGCAGGTACCTTTCCTGCAATAACTGATCGTTCAGCATGCCTATCAGCGGCGGTGACAGGGAAAGAGTGATCCTGAATTTTACACCATCTTTAACCATTTGTTCAAAGGACCTGAGCAATGGTAAATAGCATTCGGTGATAGCCTCAAAAAGCCACCGCTCCTCCATTATCCCGGGATCTTTCGGGTGGCGTATATACGGTAGATGTGCGTGCAGAACAAGCGCAAAGTATCCTTGGGTCACAATCCTATCCCCCTTTAAAAATTTATCCATGCTATAATTATAGCATGGATAAATAATACATAACTTTATTTTATTTCCGCGCACTGGCTACAAATTCCGAATATCTTAAGCTGGTGGTTTGTAATAGTGAAATTGTACTTTTTGTTCACACGGTTTTCAATTTCATCCAGAAGGTCTTCATTAAATTCTATAATTCTGCCGCATCTGGTACAGATCAGGTGATGATGGTGGTGCTGGTCTTTACCATCTTCCATGCCGAACTCGTAACGCTTGCGGCCGTCACCAAAATCAATGGCGTGTATAAGACCAACTTCTTGAAAGAGCTCCAGTGCTCTGTAAACAGTCGCCAATCCTACGTCGGCCGCTTCGCGCTTGACAAGATTATACACCTCTTCAGCGCTTAAATGTTTACCCTTGTTTTTGAGGAGCACTTTTAAAGTCAGCTCTCGGCGCGCAGTGAGCTTGGATTCTATGGCCTTGAGTTTTTCACCTGCCTCAGAGATAATTTTTTTCATATTACCACCACCATTCGGGCTTTTTGATAATATATAAGGCGTAGTAACATATTGCTATATTATAGACCGGTTCGTTTACTGTAGTAATAATATTTCCTCCGGCTTCGAATACTCAACCGCCTTCGCTTGATATCCTTATAACAAAGATACAGGAATACCGCGAAAACAGCTACTGTTAATATCAACAGCCGGAACCACCACTGCGTTGTAATCTTCCTGCTCACATCATCCCGCAGGAGCAATTCAACCCTGCCCAGTTCCCTGCCGGCGGCAAAAAATACCAGTTCGCCCGCTTTACTACCGGCCCTGGCCGGGGCTTTAAGCATATTCAGCTCTGCCTTACTGGTAATAGCGGCCTGGCTGTCATGGGGAAAATTATATTTCAAGGTCCCTGCTGTTATTACAGGAGCTTTATTCAATATGCCATATTTCATCGAGACGTCGGCAGCATGTTTACCCGCTTCAGATAAAGTCACAGTTTTAAATTGCGTAAAACCGTAATCTAAAAGCGTCTTAGAATCAGACCAGATATTTATTCCTTCACTTTTCATTACTACGGATATTAATTCCCTGTCATCCCTTACGGCCGCTGTAACCAGGCACTGCCCCGCCGCCTCGGTATAACCCGTCTTAACGCCGACAGCCCCATCATAATTCCAAAGCATTTTATTAGAATTGCAGAGAAAAACCTGGGCTTCCGGGTCGTTTCTCTCAATGGTCTGTATCTTTGTGGCCACGATATCCCGGAAATCCGCATTTCTCATGGCATAGACGGCGATCTGCGCCATATCGCGGACAGTGCTGTAATGACTGGGCTCCGGCAACCCGTTGGGGTTGTTAAAATGAGTATTTACGGCGCCAATCTCGCCGGCCTTTTTGTTCATCAGCCGCACAAATCCATCGACAGAACCTCCCAGGTGACAGGCTATGGCAATGGCGCAATCATTACCTGAATTCAGCATCAGTCCGTAAATCAGGTCGTCCAGGGAAATCCGCTCACCTTCCTGCAGCCCGATAGCCGAGCCTTCAACAATGGCGGCTTCCAGAGGAACAGTAACCAGATCATTGATTCTGCCGCTTTCCAGGGCTATAATGGCCGTGATAATTTTGGTGGTGCTGGCAGGATACATCCTCTGGTCCGGGTTCTTTGCATAAAGCAACTGCCCGTTCGAAGAGTCCATAAGCGCCGCAGCCTCCCCTGTAATTGCCGGAACGGCTGCGGCGGCAGGCATG
>JAQVLS010000151.1 GCA_028704035.1 Desulfotomaculaceae bacterium
GGCAAGCGCCAGCAGCCCGATCACAACCGGTATAATCCATCTTCTCAAGAGAAAACCTCCTTTACCGCTACCGCGCAAAAACATGGTTGCCGATTTGCGTTATAATATTTCTTGACCAGATCCAGGGGCTCACCGGTTTAAACGGGTTCCAGAAAAAGAGCGCTCCACCGGATGGATCATACCCGCTCAGGGCCATCTGGGCGGCCTGCATGCTTTGCTGGGTCAGAGGCCGGGACGCCTGCCCGTTTGCAATCGATTCAAAAGCATAGTCTTGAAAGATTACACCGCTGATTGTGCGGGGGAAAGCAGCGCTCTTGGTCCGGTTCATAATTACCGCTCCTACAGCTATTTTACCCTGGAGAGGCTCGTCTGCCGCTTCTCCCTCTATTACCCTGGCCAACAATGTAGCATCGCCCCTGTCTGTCACCGTTCCCCTGGATACAGCGGGAGCAGCTACCGGCGAGCTGAGTCCCAGGGCCTGCCTGGTTGCTTTTCCAACCACTCCGTCCTGTGACAGTCCGTTATTGCGCTGGAAGTTCTGGACCGCCCGGTAAGTCTCATAACCGTATACACCGTCTACAGAACCATTGTAATAACCCCACTGGCTGAGCCTCTGCTGCACACTGGACACGTCGTTACCTTTGCTGCCCCAGGAAAGAACCGTCCCCTGGGCGGCCGCCGGTCCATGCAGTGAAATCATAGCTGCTACTAAAGCCAGCAGGCAGGCTACAGCAATAACCGATTTTTTCTTTGTGAACCATTCTTTTTTATTAATAGACGCTCACCTCCTGGATCTTTTTTATATTTTTTCAATAAGCGCCTGTTTTTATGTAGTAATAAAAAATAAATCCCGGATTATAAACCCGGGATTTAAAATGTTTGCATATAATTTGTTTTTTTAATCACACACATCCGGCCGGCTTAGGTAGACCGGCCAGTTTGCAGGCGCCTTTGGCCGGACCCGATGGAAATAATTCGTAAATATATTTCAAACTGCAGCCTGTATCCTTACAAAGCTTCCGGATCATGGGCGCAATTTGATACCGCTGGTAATAATCACGCAGGTAATAAATTATTTTCCAGTGATCTTCTTTAAGCTCCAATAAGCCTTCATCTGCGGCCAGAGCGCCGGCCAATTCTTCGCTCCAATCTTCCGGGTTTATTATAAATCCTTCCTCGTCAAGCTCTAATTCCCGGCCGTTAATTACGATGTTCGGCATGTGAAAACCTCCTCTATGGTCAGCAATAGCCCCAAATGAATAAAGGGGACTAACTTTCTGGAAAAATCTTAAATAATAAGATACCATGCTTGCCTTAGTATAGTCAACGCATCATTTAATTTTGCATTTACAAGACATCTATCTATAAAATATTTTTATTAATATATTGTTAAAACCCAAATAAAGGGAGAAGGTCCAAGCCTTCTCCCTAAAAGCTACCATCCCTACAGAACTTCCGATTCCAGGGTGATACCGCCTTTACCAACTGAAACAACGAGATGGATTACCGAATTCCTCCAAACGTCAATCTGATTTTTCCCATCAACCTTCTTGTAACCACAATCCGATACAAATAACACTATCCATGGACTGGTCAAACCTTGTCATAAACCCGAAATTCATTCAGACTTAACAAGCAACTAAACCACTGTCTCTGTAAGGATGGTGCTACTGCTATAGTACCACGGCTTCAGGCAAAAAGCAATATTATAATATGAAATTTAATATGCCCATATCCTGGCAACAACAGTTACCTGTGGTACTGCTCCCCCCTGGCAATTTTGAGCCAGCGGAATATTTGTTCCAGTAAAACAATGCGCATTAACTGATGGGGAAAAGTAAAGCTTGAAAATGATAGCAACATGTTCGCCCTGTCCAGCACGGCTTTGGACAAACCCAAGGATCCACCGATTATAAACGTGATGTCTCCCCTCCCCCCCAGGGCGAGTTTTCCTAAAATTCCGGCCATTTCTTCAGAGTCATAGATCCTGCCCCGCCGGTCAAGGGCGATCAGGTAGGTGTCCCGGCGCAGGCGTTTTATTAGACGTCCGCCTTCTATTTCCTTTACCTTCACGCACTCTGCCGGCGAAGTTTTATCAGAAAAGCTTTCGTCGTTTACTTCATGAACCTCAATCCTGGTATAAGACGTCAGCCGCTTCAGGTACTCGGCGGCGCCTTCAATCAGGTACCTCTCCTTAAGCCGCCCCACCGCCAGGATGGAAATGTGATACATAATGCCCTCCTTTATAAGGAACGGGGACACACCTCTATTTCTGCAAGGTATCGCTGCCTGATACCCGTCCTACAAGGGCCGGGGGATGTCACTAAATTAAATAGAAAAGCGCGTGTCGCCACGCCTTTATTTTCTACTGATTATCGCTCCCAGTAACTTGAGCTTTTCCCCCAGGTTGTGGTAACCCCTGTCAATGTAAGCAATATTGCATATCTCTGTCTCGCCGGAGGCGATCAGCCCGGCCACTATTAGAGCCGCACCGGCCCGTAGATCGGTTGCCTTAACATGGGTGCCTTCCAGAGAATCCACCCCTTCGATAACCGCCATTCGTCCTTCAACTTTAATTTTGGCGCCCATTCTCTTCAGCTCTTCAGCCACCATAAAACGGTTTTCAAAGATATTTTCCACCAGCACACTTGTCCCCGATATGACCGATAGCATAGCCATCAGCTGCGACTGCATATCGGTGGGAAACCCGGGATAAGGCATCGTCTTTATATCAATGGGCTTCAGGGGCCTGTTCACAAATACCCTCAGGGTATCTCCACTCTCAATGATCTCGGCATTAGACTCGCGAAGTTTTGCGCTCAGCGGCTGAACATGTGCAGGGATCATATTTTCTATGGTAATGTCGCCCCCTGTGGCTGCAGCCGCAACCATAAAAGTACCGGCTTCGATCCGGTCCGGTATGACCGGAAAGCGAATTCCTCCGGTAAGAGAACTGACGCCATAAATTTTTATAACATCCGTCCCGGCTCCCCGTACCTTGGCCCCTATGGCGTTGAGAAAATTAGCCAGGTCAACGATCTCCGGTTCCTTGGCTGCGTTTTCAATTAATGTCTGGCCTTTGGCCAGGCAGGCGGCCATCATAATATTTTCAGTCGCCCCAACACTTGGGAAATCCAGGTAAATCCTGGCGCCTTTGAGGCGATCCCTTGTACTGCCGCATACACACCCGTGCTCCAGAGAAAGGTTAGCCCCCAGACCGGTTAGGCCCTTAAAGTGCAGGTCCATCGGCCTGACCCCGATATTGCACCCGCCGGGCAGCGCTACCGTGGCCTGTCCGAACCTTGCCAGCATGGGCCCCAATAAAAGGTTGGAAGCCCTTAATTTTTTAACCAGATGGAAAGGAGCACCCGCTTGCAGCTTCTCAGGCGGAACAATCCTCAGGGTTTCCGTGCCTTCCCAGGAGGCATCAGCCCCCAGGCTGTTTATTATTTCTATCATTACGCGTACATCACTGATATCAGGAACATTCTCCAGTACAATTTCATTCCTTGCCAGAATGGCCGCGCATAAAAGCGCAAGAGACGCATTTTTAGCGCCGCAAACTTTTACCTTGCCGCGGAGGGGGACCCCTCCCTTGATTAGAATTTTGCCCATAAATTCCTCCCGGTTATAATCCCCATATAAATGTTTCGTTTTAGATTATTCGTCCCGCAAGTATTTATTCCTGCCACCCGCTGGAATAAGTCTGCACATTAACACGCGGGATAGCCTTTGCCTTAAACACTACGCTAATTATTACTGAACGCCCATTCCCGCCGGCATTTCTCCAAACCGGCGTAATCCAGTTCCAAATGTTTTTGCATGGCGTTTTCAAAATCCATTCCCGTGCCCAGTGATCTTATTAAGTCATGCAAAGTTTTTTCTCCATATTCGCCGGCAATAAATCTTACGGCGGCAAACGCCTCCTTATATGCCAGGGACTGGTTGGGAAGGTCGTCAAAATTTCCCGCGATATCTTTCATGGAGTAAAGACTATGGTTAACAGCGCCTGCCGGATCATTAAATGTAAATCCGGTTAGTTTGTATTCCTCGTACTGCGCCATTCCCTCGGTAAACCAGCGGGGATAGTTGCCACCGGTCAGGTAGTCTATCATCAGGTGGGTAAATTCATGGGCCATCGGCCCTGAAGTTACAAAAATCTCTTTGATGCTGTCCGGACCGTCTTCATAAATCCAGGATTGGGGCGCCAGTGCCCTTATGACCCCGGCATAGTAAACTCCTATGGCGCTTTCCTTGGCTTCCCAGCCAAAGCACTTGTTCAATTCAGTCTTGGAAGAGTGTAGAATTATCGGAACCCGGGCGCGCGGGGTATAGCCGAAATCTTCCGTCACCGGGCGGTAAAAATACTCTGCCGTTTCCAAAACCAGCACCGCATCGCCACGATTTTCAGGCCTGAATTTAACATAAAAATGTTCTGATGTCAATTTTTCCATGTCCCAGGCGCCGGCAACGGTGTAGACTTTGAGAGTTTCTCTAACTGTCCAGTAGCTATAGGCCCTGGCCGCCGCAGGAATCTTCCAGATGAAAGCGCTGATCAAACCAAAAGCGGCCGTT
>JAQVLS010000152.1 GCA_028704035.1 Desulfotomaculaceae bacterium
TTAAACATATGCTTGAACCTGCCCTGTCTTTTCAAAAACTCCTCAATTGGAAGCTTGTTTTTAGGCTTGTAGTTCAGCACCCATTTACCCTCTATTACTTCAAATAAAGGCCAGTAGCAGGTATCAATGGCCAATCTGCATATTTCCATGATGTCTTCCGTTTCATATATCCACCCGCGGGGACAAGGAGCCATTACATTTAAGAAAGCTGCGCCAGGTGCATAAATTGCCCTTTCCGCCTTTTCATGCAAGTCCCGTAAATTTTTAAATAATGTCGTCTGGGCCACATAAGGAACATTATGTTCCGCAATAATAGCCGCCAGGTCCTTTCTGTACTGCGGTTTACCGTTTGACACTTTGCCGACCGGTGATGTTGTTGTATCAGCATACATCGGCGTAGCCGAAGAACGCTGTATACCGGTATTCATATAGGCGCCATTGTCATAGCATACATAAACCATATCATGGTTTCTCTCCATTGCCGCAGAAAGAGACTGCAGTCCGATATCATAGGTGCCGCCGTCGCCGCCAAAAGCAATAAATTTATAGACGCCTTCAACTTTACCCTTTTTTCTTAATACTTCATAAGCAGTCTGCACACCGCTGCAGGTTGCCCCGGCGTTTTCAAATGTATTGTGGATGAAAGAATCCTGCCATGCCGTATGCGGGTACATAAAGGTGGACACCTCTAAACAAGAAGTGGCGCAGGTGATCACGGCATTATCCTCATCACGCAAACCGCGCAATACGTTTCTGACCGCGATCGTGCCGCCGCAGCCTGCGCACATCCTGTGTCCGGGCGCAAGACGTTCTTTTTTGTTCATAAATTCTTTAAAATTGTATGCCATTTTCCCAATCCCCTTATTCCCTTAATGACAAATAACGGTATATTTCACCCGCATCATTTGTTTGATCAATTTTAATCAGGTCCGCATAAACAGAGGTAATGCTTTCCACTGTAACATCTCTGCCGCCTAAGCCATAAACATAGTTTATTACTACGGGCATAAGCCGGGCATTAAACAGGGCGCTTTTTACTTCCGCCCCCAGGGGTCCGCACTGGGCATTGAAGCTTTCCGTCCTATCCATGCAGGCGATCACCCTGGCGTTTTGCAAAGCCGCCGCAATTTCTTCCCCGGGAAAAGGACGGAACAACCTGATTTTGAGCAAACCAACCTTTTTGCCCTCAGCTCTCAGCTGATCGACGGCATCTTTGGCAGTGCCGGCGGCAGAGCCGATAATCACCATCGCGTAGTCGGCGTCCGCCAGCCTGTACTCTTCGAACAGTCCATATTCCCTGCCGCTTAACGCAGCAAATTCTTTTGCTACATCCAAAGTAACCTGCTTGGCATTTTTCAGCGCTTCCAACTGCGCCCTTTTTGCTTCCATGCAATAGGCAGAAACAGCATATGGCCCTACAGCCAATGGCTGCTTGCTGTTAAGCAAATAGCTATCCGGGCAATATTCGCCAACAAATTCCTTTACTTCCCTGTCTTCTAATAATTCTATATTTTCCACGGCAGCGCTGGTAATAAAGCCGTCCTGACAAATCATAATCGGCAGTCTGACACTGGGATGCTCTGCTATTCTGTACGCCTGCACAAAGTTGTCATAAACCTCCTGGTTATTCTCAGAGTATATTTGAATCCAGCCCGAATCTCTGGCGCCCATCGAATCTGAATGGTCGCAGTTAATGTTAATCGGCCCGGACAAAGTCCTGTTTACTAAAGCCAGGGCGATGGCCAATCTATTGGAAGCGGCCACGTAAAGCACTTCCCACATTAAAGCCAGTCCGCAGGATGAAGTGGCCGTTAAAGATCTTGCGCCTGCGGCTTCGGCGCCTATCGCCGCCGACATGGCGCTGTGTTCACTTTCCACGGGAATAAACTCCGTATCCACCTGGCCATTGGCTACAAAAGAAGAGAAAATGTGCGGAATTTCCGTTGATGGTGTAATCGGGAAAGCAGACATTACGTCAGGATTTATTTGCCTCATGGCAGTAGCAACAGCTTCGTTTCCTGATAATCTTTCTCTGATTGACATTTATCTTTCCCCCATTTTCATTACAATGGCGCCGAACGGGCAAACCTTGGCACAAATGCCGCACCCTTTGCAGTGCATAAAGTCAAATTCCCCTCTTTTATAATTATCTACAGGTATAGAGCTATCAGGGCAAACAGGCACACAAAGCAAACATTGCTCGCATTTTTCTTCTATAAATACAGGAGTATTCACTCGCCAGTCCCCTGTATTGAACATCCTGGAATTTCCTGCGGCCTCAATCTTGCAGCCCTCTGTAATGTCTTTCCAGGATATAGTTTCTGTTATTTTACTAACATCTATCGCCATTTAGTTAACTGACCTCCTGTAAAGTCAACCTTAAAGCCTTCATATTCCCTTCAACAACCTCTGGTTTGCCCGCAAATTTATGTTCCAGAGATTGCTGCATCTCACTTAAAAAGGTTTCATCGGACATCACTCCGCTGACCTTGACAATGGCGGCCAGCATCGGAGAATTAGGGAAGTACTTGCCTAAAGATTCCATAGAAATTCTCCTGGCATCGATGGTATGTACCTGTCCTTTGTAGCCATTTAAATACTTTTTAATTTCTTCTTTGTTCCTGGCGGTATTTACGATTAAAGCGCCCTCATTGCACAGTCCTTTGGTCACATCGACCGCGTCAAACAAGGTTTCGTCAACCACAACAACGTAATCCGGTTCATAGATGTTGGAATGGACTCTGATTTTTTTGTCACTGATTCTGTTATACGCTGTGATTGGCGCCCCCATTCTTTCAGGACCATACTCTGGAAAGCCCTGCACATATTTTCCGGTACTAAAAACAACATCCGCCAACAATAAAGCGGCTGTTTTGGCTCCCTGGCCACCTCGGCCATGCCATCTGATTTGAATAAGATCTTTCACCAAAATCACTCCTTTGGAAAACGCTTCTATTGCTAAAAAACAATCCCCTCCCAAGCAGCCTATCACATTATATATTATTTTTAAGATTCTCACTATAAAAATTAATCGCAATATTGAATAAATTTTTTTATTAAAAAAAGTATTTACATCAGTCCATTAAAATCGATTTAACAATCTTAATCCAAGTATTATGTTCCCAATTATTTTAGGTTTTTTTTTTATCAGCAGGGTTGCACAATTCCTAAATTATAAAAAGGGTACACTAAAAAATGCCCCGAATGCGGCGCAAAACTGAAAACTGCAAGTCATTGTCCCGGCTGTGGCTATAAGCCCACAACGAAAGCCAAGTTTTGCCCGGAATGCGGCGAAAGGCTATAAATACCTGTTTTTTTGAATTTGCACTTTTGCCATTTAAAAACCCACCTGTTTTGACGCAGGTGGGTTTTTATTCTTCAGGATAATCGTTTTTTAATTTTAACTTATGAATTAAAGATGTCATATCGGCTGGCAGAGGAGCCTCTAGTAGCATGCGTTCCTTTGTGACAGGATGGTTAAACTCCAGTTGCCAACTATGTAGAGCCTGACGATTTATCAGTTCTAAACTACCCCCGTATAGATCATCTCCCATTAAGGGATGGCCAATATGTCTCATATGAACCCTTATTTGGTGGGTACGTCCTGTTTCTAACCGCAATTTGACCAGACTGCCGCCGGCGAAACGCTGGATAACGGTAAAATAAGTAATCGCTTCTTTACCTTGAGGTGTTACTCCAAAGATAAGGGATTCATCATTGGGCCGACCGATAGGAAAATTAATTATGCCGGAATCCATAGTTATTCTGTTATGGACCACTGCCAGGTATTCCCTCCGGCACATGCTATTTTTCATTTGCTCGGAAAGTTGATGACAGATGTAACTGCTTTTGGCGATTAAGATAACTCCGGAAGTATCTTTATCCAACCGGCTGACCGATCTGAATTTACTGTTGTGTCCCTGTAGCTGCCAATGGTAAATGACGCCGTTAGCCAGGGTATTCAGAACATGGTATGAAAGCGGATGTACAAGCATATTGGCCGGTTTGTTCACTACCAGAATGTGTTCATCCTCAAAGAGAATATCCAACGGCATATCCTGGGGTATTACCGGTTGCTCATCATCATCATGAAAATTTACCCGTATTAAATCGCCTTCTTTCACCAACGCATTCAAACGAACTGTTTGATCGTTCACCATAAGTCCGGCACAGCGTTTAATCTTTCGTATTTCACCACGGGAAAATTTCAGATGGTTCTTGAGTACCTGTGAAACCTTTTGATTATCATGATCGTCTGTTACCCTGTACTCGATGTGTGTGTTAGTAGACTCCATATAGTCATCATATCATTTAGATATATTTTTAGGAAACTTGGCCATCTTGCCGGGAGATGAAATAAAATTCCTCTTTTAAGATATTTGCGTGCAGTTCAGAGAGAGCGGGCGGTTTTAGCGGCGGCGGGAGTTTGGAAATATTTGATAAGAGAGCTGTTGTTTGTTATACTCAAAATAGCATTACAAGGTGGTGAAGGTTCCATGTCAGCTCGAAAAACTCCAAATATACAGGTTGAAAAGTTATCCCCTCAACTTGAAGATCTGGCGAAGAGTTATC